>JAICHC010000668.1 GCA_025922795.1 Candidatus Binatia bacterium
GAGGGGAACTCCAATGCCGCGCCTTCACCATCGTGACGTATTTCGGTCGCGAGCCTTTTTTCACTTGGGAGAAGAAAGGTTTCGTGCGCAATCTCGTGCAAACGGGTCGCAAGCGGGATCCGAGATTGTCCGATGTGCCGACGATCTATGAGCTCATGGATAAGTATAAAGCGTCGGCGGCTGACCGGCGCCTTGCCGCGGTCGTGCTCGCCAACGGCGATATGGGCCGGCCGATCCTCATGTCGCCCGGAGTTCCGCCGGAAAGAGTAAAAATCATGCGAGACGCCTTCAACAAAGCGATGGCGGACCCGCAGCTTTTGACGGAGGCAAAAAAGAAAAAGCTCGAAGTGGACCCGACCAGCGGCGAGGAACTCCAGAAGATAGCCAAAGAGATCATGTCCCAGCCGCCGGATGTCATCGGGCGTTTAAAAGGACTTTTCACCAACTAATCATCGTCCCGCGAACTCGTGTTCGTTGATACGTGTTCGTGCTCGTCCGGATTTCACGACCAGGTTTTCACGGACACGATGAGCAGTCTGCTAAAGGAGGAAGTGTATGGCATTCGATGCGTGGCGTGGCATGGTCGGTATCATCAAGCCAACCAAAGGTTCGGCTTCGCTTGTAGAAATGATTCGGATGTTGCCGGACGGGATTGGCGTCATCCCACTCTTTAACAACATCCGGCATGGCAAAATCGAGGAGTTCCGGGCGGCGATCCCGGCATATGAAGAAAAGATCGCCGAGCTTGCGGAAGACCAGGTCGATCTCATACACGCTGCGGGCACGCCGCCGTTCATGCTGCTGGGGTACAAAGGAGAGCGGGAGATCATCGAGAAATGGGAGAAGCAGTTTAAGATTCCGATTTTTACCTCGGGAACGAACCAGATAGCGGCGCTGAAGGCGCTCAAGATCAAGCGATTTGTCGGCGTTGGATACGACTTCGAAGACACCAGCATCGTCCGTAACTATTTTACCGCGGCCGGATTCGACGTGCTTGGAATCGAAAGGCTGCCGGTCCCGTGGGAGGAGGTCGGGCGACTATCTTCGACCGAAGTTTACTACCACGTAAAGCGGCTGTTTCTAAAACATCCCGATGCCGACGGGATCTATTTTCAGGGTGGGAAGCTGCGCATCCTCGACATCATCGAGCTTCTGGAACAGGATCTCCAGATTCCGGTTCTCCACCCGGGAGTCGCACAAGCTTGGGAGATCCAAAAACGGCTTAACGTGCGGCAGCCCAAGACGGGTTACGGCCGGCTTCTAGCGGAAATGCCTTAGTTAACTAAGACTGAAGCCCGTTCAAGTCGTTCAATCGCTACGCTCCGTTCAAATCGTTACGGAAGCGAAGAGTGGTACCCGTCGTTTCAGCGCTACGCTCGGTTCCACTAGTTCCAAATAGCGGCCGCGATGTTATTCCACAGAGCATGCAGCTCATCGGCACAGCGAATCGTTGGTAAGAAGATGCTGACGATTCTCATTGTGGTATTTTTTCTTTCGGGATGTGATTCGTTCAGGATCGCGGGGCAGTTCGCAGCCGGGCGGCGGGCCTTTGTCGCCAAGAACTATGAAGAGGCTCTGACCTATTTTCAACGCGCTGCTCAGGGCAACCCCGATTATGTCTTCGAATCGGAATTGTACCGGCAAGGAATATGGAACTATATCGGACGCGCTCAATACCACACGGGCAGTATGGCGGACGCTCGCCAGTCCCTGGAACGGGCCCTGGCCATTGATCGGGACGATCATCTGGCGAGAATTTACCTGGGCCTGGTCCGCGCCCGGGTCGGTGATACCGCTAACGGAGTGAAGTACATCGAAGACGGAAGGAAGGGTCTCTACGACTGGCTGGAGTACTACGAATCGAGCAGGCCGCTTGAGGCGTTCTGGGATCCACGACGTGAGATACGCTCCGCCATCGAAAAACATCGAGCGCTGATTTCGGCTAATCGAATCGAGTGGCCATGGCTTATGGCGGTTTCTGAATGGCTGGGCGAGAGGATTGAATACGAAATCGATGCGGTGCGCCGACAGGATAGGCGAAAGGGGCGATAACGGAAATCGCCGATTGACCGAAAGGCAGCCTTGGATGCGATATCGGTAGTCCGTTCAAAACGTTCAACCGCTACCCTCGGTTCAAGCCGTCATCTCGACAAAGAGACGAAAGAAAGTAGGGGGCGCGCTCAAGAGCGACTATGAAGCGCCCGAATCGCTTGCTCCAACGCGGTAAGCACCCCTTTGTAGAGTTTTCCCCCGATCTCAGCAGTAGCGGCTGATGGGCTGCCAATGACGCCTTCTTGTGAGTGCTCCTTCATGTTCACATAGTGTTTCATCCTGTCTTTCGGTCCCGGCGGTGCGATGCCCAGAACTGCCTGAGGGATGTCTTTCTGCATGACCAGGTCAGGAGCAAGGTAGAGCATCAGCGATGTTTCCAGTTCCCCTGAATGACCCATGCCGCTGGATTCGGTCGTTTTTAGAGACTTGACTAGATCCGGCACCAAATCCCAGTAGGCCAGCGTGTAGATCGTGAGTCCAAACTCGACGAAAATCTCTTGCCCTAAAACTTCGAGGCTGGCGCGATTGCCGCCGTGACCGTTCAAAAGCACGATCCGGCGAATCCCGTGGTGATAGAGAGAGGCGCAAATATCATGCAGTAAGTCCATAAAAACTCTCGCACGGATGGTGATCGTCCCAGGAAAATCCATGTGGTGCGCCGAAACGCCGGTCCAGATCGGCGGCAGAAGCAAGATCTCGGGAATTCGCTTTTCGACATCTTCCGCAAGACGCGACGAGATAAAGACATCGACTTGGAACGGGAGGTGTGGACCGTGTTGCTCCATTGAGCCAACCGGGACCACGGCGACAATACTTTCCTTCTCGAGGCGCGTGACCTCAGGCCAGTGTA
>JAICHC010000669.1 GCA_025922795.1 Candidatus Binatia bacterium
GGCAATCCGCGCGCGATTCGCTCGTTCAAGCTGGAGTACCCGCGGAAGTCCTGGAAAAGTTCGACGCAATTCGCGCAGCGCAGGGCGAACTCATTGAGGCGGTTTACAAATCTATTACTTTGGACGAAAGACTTCGGCAGACTCTCAATAAAGCACGACGCAACGAACGTGAACTTGGGTATTTGCTCGAAGCCGCAAACGTTTTGCCCGAAGAGAGCCGCCGTGACTTTTTTTACACCCTAGTGCCGTACCGGCTCGTGGTGCGCAACAAGAAGGGTAAGCCGAACCTGAACGTTTTGGCGTTGGACAAAGGAACTGTTCTTAGCAACGCACTGTTGCTTCTGCGAGAGGTAGATCGAATCAACAAAGCGAATCCTGCTGATGAGCAGATTCAATTGCCCTTCCAGACAATCGACACGCCGCAGGGAAAATTCATTTCCAAGGCTGGGCTGATCGAATTAGAAGAAAAACTCTCGCAGGTCGGAGCGAATCACCAGGCGGGTTGGTCCGGTGCCGGCGACCGCGCGCTCTCGATCCCGGAAGGTTATCAAGAGCAAGTCCCGCCTGTCGCAGAAAACTTCACCCCGTTTCCAGTCGGTCGTGAGTGGGCTGATACGATAAACGCGCTTTTCGGAATCTCTCCACCGAAGACTACGCGGAAAGGTACGCCGCGGCTGAATCGAGCGGGTCAGCCGATTCCTGAACAAGCGAACCTGGCGGCGCGCAAATTAGCGGAGCACAATGCGCGGCCTGCTCTGCCGTCAGTCACATCAAAGCCGGGTGATGTTTTTGCTGGAGGACTGCCCATAGCGGAATTGAACCCTCTTAGAGCGCTGATAGATCAGCGAGGGCGCGAACTTGATCCCAATTTTGCGACACGCGACCTCTTGAGTCAGGCGATACGCGAATACAATATTGAAGATCTCACAATTGTCGGAAGACGCGGCAGACACTTAAAGCAGCCGGTAGAACCTTTTGTTCAAGCCGGACTGATGCCTTCCGTTAACGAAGCTGCACTTGAAAAGCCCTTGGCGAAGGCCGTCGAGCCTCTAACAGATGCCGTTAAGGAACTGACGGCCACAATCCGAAAGTCAGATCCAAAAAACCTTGCCGAGGCGCCAATACGCAAACGGGGCGAAACATCGGTTGAATCGGATGAATTTGCATTTATGCCGGCCGCTCGTGCGGGCGTCCTGACTCCCGACGACATCGAAACCGCTGCAAAGCTATGGCGCGAGAAAGGAACGGAGTCCCCATTCTTCCTACGTTGGTTCGGTCAATCGAAGGTTGTCGATGATTCTGGAAAGCCGCTCCGCGTTTATCACGGAACTCAGCACAGTTTCGAAAGGTTTGGCTCCGACTGGGGCAAGCGGGACTTGGGCTCTCATTTTGCAACTACGCCGGATCAATCTAATGACATTCTCAAGAACAAGGCGGAACGGGGCAGTTGGCGCGGCGCGCGTATTATCCCCGCCTACCTTCGAATCGAGAGGCCACTCACAATGAGTGACGTGGTCAACTGGCACTCACCAGTCAAAATCATACAGGATCTTTTTAAGAGAAAGAAGGACCACATCATACCGGAATCCTGGCTTAGCAAGCATCTTAAGGATCTCCAGGCAGAAGCAGAATCTTACTTCAAAGGAGGCAAGGGATGGAACCCGCCGCTTGAAATGCTCGACGACATTAGGGAGTTCATCAAGAAGGCCGGCTACGACGGCATCAAGTACAAGAACGAAGTGGAAGGCAGTGGCGGCACTGCTTTCATAGCGCTTGAGCCGCATCAAGTAAAACTAGCCTACGGGAACGTTGGTACGTTTAAACCAACGGACTCCAGGTTCGCTCTCATGCCCTCCGTCCGACCTCGCGATTTATCAAATCTTCAGATTAAGCGAGCGCAGAAATCGCGCTTGTCAGAAATGACGATTCAACCAATCGCCAGCGAGCAGCCGGAGAAACGTTCGCAACGCGTTACGCTTAAACATTAAAGCTGCGAGTCAGTAACCAACCTTCTCCTCGCGACCAGGCTACAATATGGAAAATAGAGCAATAAACCTAGTCATCCAGGACTTCGGAAGCGGTAAACTTTACGGCAACTGGGGCTGGGATAGGCTATCAGGCACGCCCCCCGGTCATTGGGTTTTCGAGTTCCGTGACACTGATGGAAACGTATTAGTGCAGGGCGGAACCAAAGGACTTCCGAAGGCGGGAGTCGGCCCCGACGATCCCGATCCAGATAAGGCGGTCCAGTTATGGGTAAAAGGACTTTTTTCCGATGGTAGTGTCACGTCCTGGGCATCGAGTGCAATTCTGCCTCCCAGACCCGCCCAACCTCTGCCGCTCGCCCTGCGTTTCGGAGGTTCGCCGGCCGAAAATGCCCAGGCAGTCGCGGCCGACGCAGACGGGAATTTTGTTATCGGTGGTTATGTTGACTCGGCACCTGTGGACTTTGGTACTGGACCGCTGAGTGGCGATGGGTTCGGGCTTTTCCTGGCAAAGTTTGCTCCCGATGGTAATTGTCTTTGGGCAAAGCGGTTTGCGGTTTCCCGCACCCCCTTCGCCCTACGTCGGATCGTCATCGCCTCGAACGGCGATGTAGTATTTACCGGCAACTTCGCCGGCTCAGTCAATTTTGGCGGAGACACACTGTCCAGTATCGGACAGGCGGATGTGTTTCTAGCGCGCGTAGACAGTAACGGCAATCATCTATGGTCAAAGCGATTCGGGAGTAACGATGCGGAACGTCCGGACGAGGCACTGGGGCTCGCGCTGGATCAAAGCGAGAATATCGTCATCGTCGGATACTTTGCAGGTGACGCTAATTTTGGCGGCAATCAGTTGGGTCGTCCTTACTCCGGCCAACATTCTTTTGTCGCCAAATATGATGGTGACGGCAATCA
>JAICHC010000670.1 GCA_025922795.1 Candidatus Binatia bacterium
ACACGTAAAACAGAGCGAGCGACAGGAGCGCCACAGGGCCAACCAAGGCTGCGAAAAAGAGCGGCTCCTGCGACTGCACCAGAGCGTAACGCCGGAGCGGATGGACGACCGTCGTCAATAAAACCGTGGCGCCGGGGTAAACTAGATATGCCCACCGGAACGACGGGACGTTCTTGTCCATTCGCCAGGAGGTGAGGACGATGCCAGTGACGACCAAGACCGTACCGATCATTCCAAGCAGGGTCGGAGGCTCGCCAAGAAACAAAATGCCGGCAGTCACGGTGAAGATCGGATAGGAGTTTCGCAAGGTAACAGCCCGGGACGTGCCGATCTTGTGAATACCGGTATAGTGAAAGTGGCGGATCGCCGGCTGAATCAATCCGCTCGCAGCAATCGCGACGACTCCGGCGAACGCCACCTGCGGGATGCCGCCGGTTGCAAAAACCGCGATCCACAGCACCACGCTATGGATCAGCAGGGATACGAACGTGGCGGTCAGAGGCGTCGAATGCCTGAAAGCGCGCTTTACCGAAGCGTTCGAACAAGCGAAGGCGAAAGCGGTGAGCAGGGCGAAGAGTTGCGCTGACATGGATCGAAAATGGAGATGAAAGTCCAAGGATGAAGCCCGCCCGCCGCGACAGTTGGCGATTGTCGGTAAGCATGAGCCGGATCATCTGCGCTGATGATTCCGGCCAAGTTACATGAGACGGCTGTCAGGTGGAAGGGACCGCAAGCGAAACTTTTCCGATTGCATTGGCGGAAGCTGCGGAGGTACAAGGGGCATAGATTTGCACGTGAACGGAGGTGTCTATGGCTTTTAGAATCAATCATCTTCATTTGAAGACGCCGGATCCCAAAAAAACGGTGGACTTTTACTTGGAGTATGCCGGCGCGAAAGTCGTTTCCGAGCGCACGTCACCGAGCGGAAAACAAACCTTTCGCCTCAACCTCCATGGCGTCGAACTCAACGTGACGGATTTTCTCGAGGAGCAGAAGCTCGAGCAGTTTTACGGCCTGGAGCATGTCGCCATCGATACGAATAATTTCGATGGCGAAGTGAGCAAGATCAAATCGGCCGGAATAAAGATTCTCGAAGAGCGCAAGCTCCCCGACGGCCGGAGAGTCTGCTTCTTCGAGGGTCCGCAAGGCGTGCGATTGGAATTTCTGGAGTGGAAGTAGTAGCAGAAAAAGTTGGAGTGATGGAGTATTGGAGTGATGGGTTCATGAAAAGCGCAGTACTCCATCCCTCCAGTACTCCATTGTTGAGTTCTTTCATCTCTCCCTCAACACCTTCTCCAGCGGTCCGTTTTCTCTGAACGGCTCCGGCCAGCCGAGATATTCCTTAAAGTCCGGGCGGGCTTTAATCAAGTCTTGAATCACGTTTTGGATGCCTTTGTCCGGCACGATCGGCTCGGTCTTGAACACGCGGGCGTACGCCTCGACGGTCTTCTTCACGATCGTACCGTCTTTTTCCCGCATCCATTTGGAGAAGGATTTTTCCGCGAAGCGGATGTTCTTTTTGATCAGGTGAATTCCGGCCACATAGGCCCGCAGGAAAGCGTGGGTCGTCTTGGGTTCGGCTCGGATAAAAGCGCGGCTACTGGTGACGCAGGACGACGGATAGACAAGATCGGTGTGGCTCAAATCGACGAGCACCGGCCAGCCGCGCTGCAGGAAGGGAATCGCGTATCGCGTCGTTAGAGCAGCGGCGGCGATGGCGCCACGATCGAGCGCGATGACGATTTCCGGGCCGGCGCCCAGCTGAAGAATGGTCATGTCCTTGTCCGGATCGAGTCCGACGTGCTTGAGCGCCGCGCGCAGATAAAAGTGGGTTGTCGAACCGTAGCGGGTGACGGCGCTCGCCAAACCTTTAAGATCCTGCGCGGAGCTGATTTCCGGCCGCGTGATCAAATAGACCGGGTCGGTATCGACGGGACAGGCGAGCAGAATGATGTCGCCCCCCGAGGCACGTGCGGCAATGACCGACTCCGCACCCGCTCCGGAGAAGGGCAGATCGCCGGTGAGGATCGCCAAAGTGATCAACGAGCCGCCGCGAATCTGCACGGGTTCGACGTTGAGGCCGTTTTTTTCAAAGTACCCCGCGTCTTTGGCCACCCAAACGGGCAGGTGGGCGGGCGACGCGGTGGTGCCGTAGAGTATGCGGCGAAGCTCTTGGGAGCAAAGAGCGGGTGTGGTGATGACGAACGAGCAGAAGATTACGCCGCAAAATATTATTAGCAGCCGCCGAGTCACGATCTCGACAATGCCCTTTCGAGCGGCCCGTTATCCCGGAACAGCTCGGGGCGGTTAAAGAATTCCTTCGGCACCGCGCGCCGGTTCCCCAGATCGCGTATAACGTTTTCGATGCCCTTGTCGGGTACGTAGGGAGGCATCTTGAACAGCGGGACATAGGCTGCCACCGACTTTTTTACAATCAGCGCGTCGTTCTCTCGCAGCCACTTGGCAAAGGATTTCTCCGTAAAGTTTATATCCCGTTTGATCAACTGAATTCCGGCAACGTAAGCCTGCAAAAAATTTTCCACCAAATTGGGCTCGCTCTTCAAAAACTTTCGGCTGGTGGCGACACACGAGGAGGGATAGATCAAATCGGTCGTGCTCAAATCGACAAGCATCGGCCAGTTGCGCTGCAAGAACGGCAGCGCATAGCGGTTGGTGAGAGCCGCCGCCGCAATACGCCCACTTTCCAACGCTGTGGCGGTTTCGCTGCTGGTGCCGAGTTGGAGAATCGTCAGATCTTTTTCAGGGTCGAGCCCGACCTGGCGGAGCGCGGCGCGAAGATAAAAGTGAGTCGTCGATCCGAGCCGCGTGACGGCGGTGGCCTTGCCTTTAAGCTCCGCGGCGGATTTGATTTCCGGCCGGGTGATCAAATAGACCGG
>JAICHC010000671.1 GCA_025922795.1 Candidatus Binatia bacterium
AATCTAACTCAGGAACAGATCGGCTTCGAGCTCCAAAGCAATCTTACCGAGGGTCTGACCTCCGCTGAAGCACGCAACCGTTCGAGGAGGTACGGACCCAACGTTTTGCAGCGCTTACGCCGCGATCCCTGGCAGCTCAAACTGCTGCGCAACTTGTTCAGCTTCTTCGCCATCCTGCTCTGGATCGCCGCGCTCCTCTGTTTCGTTCCCGGAGTGAATCTGCCGCAGTTGGGGTTCGCCATCCTGACCGTGATTCTGGTGAACGGCCTGTTCGCTTTCCTGCAAGAGCATAGGTCCGACCGCGCCCTGGAGATGTTACAGCAACTGATCGCCCAGCGCTGCCGGGTGATGCGCGACGGCAACTTGCAGGAATGCGAAGCCAGCCAGTTGGTTCCCGGCGATGTCATCCTAGTCGAAGAAGGCGACCTCGTGCCCGCCGACGCGCGCTTGTTGGAAGCCTACGAAGTCGAGGTTGACAACTCCTCGCTGACCGGTGAGTCCACGCCGGCGCGGCGCTACAAATCGGATCAGCCGATTTTGATCTCAGGCAAGTTTCTTTGGATCGAACTGCCGAACGTCATTTTCGCCGGCACATCGTTGCTGCGCGGGCGGGCTCGCGCCGTGGTTTTTGGTACGGGCATGAGCTCCGAGATCGGCAAAATCGCCAATCTTACTCAGAACATTGAAGCCGAGTTGAGCCCATTGCAAAAACAGTTGCGCGGCACGGTTTATGCCATCGGGGCGCTTGCCGGCGGCCTGGGGGCAAGCTTTCTGCTCCTCGGCTGGTTGGTTGCCGGACTGACTTTTCTCGAGGCGTTCGTCTTTTTTATTGGTCTGTTCGTGGCCAATGTGCCCGAAGGCTTGTTACCCACCGTTACGCTGTCGCTCGCCATGGCCGTGCAACGGATGGCCAAGCGTCATGCGCTGGTGAAAAACCTGCCGTCGGTCGAGACCCTGGGGTGCACGACCGTAATCTGTTGCGACAAGACCGGCACACTCACACAAAATCTCATGATGGCCACCGAAATCGCGGTCGACGACAAGATCGTGCAAGTTTCCGGCGGCGGCTATCGCCCCGAAGGACAGTTCAGCGTTGAAGACAACAAACTTTCCTTGGAGGGAATCTCTCATTGGCCGACGCTGCGCCGTTTGCTCGATTGCGCCTTCATGTGTAATAACGCCCGGCTCACTAAGAGCGGTGCCGATTATCGGATCATCGGCGAACCGACCGAAGGGGCGCTGATTTGCTTGGCCGAAAAGGCCGGCCTGCGCGGCGTTCACCAACGCCTACACTTAAATCCCTTCGAGTCGATCCGCAAACGGATGAGCGTGGTCGTCAAATCGCACCAGCAGAGCGAGCCGACGAGTTATGTGAAGGGCGCGCCGGTCGAAACGCTCCAGCAATGCGATCGTTTCTGTTGGAACGGCGAGATTCGGCCGCTTTCCGCTGCGGATCGCCAGCGCGTCCTTGCGCAAAACGACGCGATGGCGCAGCGCGGATTGCGCGTGCTCGCGTTCGCTTACCGCGACGGCGCCGAAATAGCCGGCGCACCGTTTACGACCACCGATATCGAGACGCAGCTTGTTTATCTCGGCTTGGTCGCGTTGTCCGACCCGGTGCGCCCCGAGGTTCCGGCGGCGATCCATGCCTGCCACACCGCCGGCATCCGAGTCATTATGATCACCGGCGATTATGCGCTGACCGCCGCGAGTATCGGCCGGCAAATCGGCCTTGGGGTCAACGGCCCCCTGCGATCTTTCACCGGCGCGGAAATTTCCGAGTTGGACGATGAGCGGTTGCGCCAGATCCTGGCGCAAGGCGAAACCATTTTCGCCCGCGTTGCCCCGGAGCACAAGCTGCGCGTCGTGTCTTTGCTGAAATCCATGGGTGAAATCGTCGCGGTCACCGGCGATGGCGTCAACGACGCTCCCGCATTGAAAAAGGCCGATATCGGCATTGCCATGGGCGTGCGCGGCAACGATGTCGCCAAAGAAGCTTCGCGCATGATCTTGACCGACGACAACTTCAGCTCGATCGTCGCCGCCATCGAAGAAGGCCGCGCCATCTTCGACAACATACGACGATTCATGGCTTACATCTTTAACAGCAACCCTCAGGAGATGTATCCATATATCTTCTGGATACTTTTTCCCGGCACCCCGCTTGCTATGACGGTCATGGGCGTCCTGGCCGTCGATGTGGGAACCGACCTCATTCCGGCGATGGGTTTGGGCATCGAGCCGCCGGAAAAAGGTATCATGGAGAGAGCGCCCCGGCGGCGCGATGAAAAAATTCTCTCGTTGGGCTTCGTACTCCGCTCTTACTTCGTGCACGGAAGTCTTTTAGCTTTTAGCTGCTACGCCACCTACTATTACATGGGTTGGGTGCTCGGCACCTGGCAGCCGGGCGAGAGTTTCGCCTCCATGCCGTCTTCTCCCAGCGGTCTCAAGTTCGGTGAGGCCTCATCGGCCTATCTGCAAACCCTGACCGCATATTTCTTCCCGACCGTAACGACACAGATCGCCAATGTGTTGTGCAAGCGGTCGTGGAAAACTTCGCTCTTCTCTCCCATGTTTCTTGATCCGGATCATCGCGCGGAAAAATTACAGGTCATCGCCGATTGGCGTCCGCCGCGCTACACCGCACGCGTGCACATCGAGTATCACGTTCAAGGGGCGGCTGAACTCACCGCCGTCAGTGCTTTCTTCGCTCTCATCGGCGGACTGGTGCTCCTGCCGCTAAGATTTATCTGGATGCTGCTATCTCAAGCGCTGGTGCACATCGAAGGCCCCGTGATCATTCCGCTCGTTACCTGGCTTGCAGCCTTTCTGGAGCGGCATCCCATTCAGTTTAATCTGATCTCGAACCCGCTCATCGATCTCGGCATCCTGTTCG
>JAICHC010000672.1 GCA_025922795.1 Candidatus Binatia bacterium
AACGTTCAGCAGTATTGGAAAACAGTCAGGGAGGTTGAGGCTACTATACCCGGCAGCTTCACCTACATTACGTCACTCGAAGACCAATTGATCGGCGACAATTAGAACTCCCGGCCGTATTGCCTCAACTAGAGATGTTACCGAACTGGTAATCGTCATTGGTGGACGAGTGCAGAATCTTGCCGATGTCCTTCGCCGTCAGCTGATCCGGTTGGATGCCGTCGGGTAGCAGAATCGCCCTGACGGAGCAATGTGGCCGTAATTTCTGAGCGATGACCATGGTCGCCTTGCGACCGGTCGCATCGCCGTCCATCAAGGGGATGACGTAGCGGAATCGCTGAAGAAGAGCTTGGCGCTGCGGTTCAAAGAGGACCGATCCCATTAACCCGACGACCGATCGGGCATTAGCCTGATGCACCTTCATGCAATCGAAGAATCCCTCCACGACGACGACTGACTTCTCTACTCCGGCGGCAGCGCGGTGCATATTGAAAAGGATCTCCGATTTGGCGAATGCCGCCGGGAGCCGGTACCGCGGTTGCGTTTCATCTACCGAGCGTCCGCAATAGGCGACCAGTTCGCCGTCAGAATCGTGGATAGGAATTACCAGTCGCCCGTGCATCAGCCCCGGTCCCGGATAGAACCCGACGCCAAACTCGATCGCCGTTTCTTCCGCGATCCCACGCTCGGCCAGATAGGGATGCGAGTAATCGACGCCCGTGAGGGCGAACTTCAAGGGCGACGGAACACTTCTTCTTTTCGTAACCAGTACCTTCCCGTCCGGGGCCGACTTCAGCAGATCTGGTGAGCTTGTGATCACCTCTATCCTGCGCGCGGCTTCGAACAGAGAGCAGCCCTCCATCGCCGCAACGAAGTCCAATACGGTTCCACCGGCATCGCATGAGAAGCAGTGAAAAACATCGCGAGCCAGATTCACATGGAAGGCGTCACGCCCGTTGCCCTGATGAATCGGACAGCATCCCCGATATTGATCCTTTCCGCTCGGCCGAAGTTCCACGCGATAGTGCCGGAGAACAGATTCCAGTCTCACCGACCGTTTGATCGATTTGAAATCCAGCCAGTTGATCATGGACGTACCCCCTCAGAGTTGGCGGCGGCGCCGGCACACAGTTCTTGCTCCAAGGCTGACCCTGATCCAAAACCGAGCACCAACTGGCGTGCGATTTCACTGCGCCACTGCTTGACCCTTCGCTGGAGAGTCCGCAGTTGCCCGGGCGGAAAAGCGCCGGGCGTGCTTTCCTGCAAACGGAGAAACAGATCTTTGGCATTGGCCTCGGGCCGTTCATCGAGCCACTGCTCGACCTGCGACCAGACTGCTTCGAATGGGTCTATCCGAGTTCGATAGGTGCGTGGCCCGTTGCTTCTCTTGCGATGTGTCGGGCGCACTTCACCATCGCGCCACACCGTCGAGAGGCTGGCGACGAATCCGCCCAGATCCTGCGCTGTCTGATGTGTCTTGGCGTTGGCGATACCGACTTCAAGTTGTACCAGCGCTCGCTGCGCTTCTCGAATCTCACTCAACAATCGAACTGGATCCAGTGCCGCCAGAGTTTGCCGGAGTTGTTCCTTGCACTCGTGTGAAACGTCTTTCCGGTCCAAGAGGCGCTCACACGGTGTCGCCGGCGGGTGGTACTTCTTGATTACCTTTGCACCTTCACGGGTTTTCGAAAGCAATTTGAAGGAGGGCTGGAAGAAGTTCACGAAGAGCCGCGCGGACCTGTACAGCTTGTTTAGCACCGCCGCCGTCTGCGCGCCCTCCAGCCTTCCATAGCCCACCATCCTCCGGATCACCGCGCCGTTTTTCTGTTCGATCCAGGCTTGATCATTCTTCTTGTAGGCGCGACACCTGGTGAGTTCGATTTTGTTGTCCCGGCAGTAGCTGACCAGCGTGTCATTGATAAACGCGCTGTCGTTGTCAACATCGAGCCCACGCAGCGTGACCGGCAATTTCGTTCGGATCTCGCTCACCGATTCAGTCACCAGCGTTTGTTCCCGGACTACCATCGCGATGGCTTCAGTCCAGCCCGAAGCAATGTCGGTCAGCGCCAGGCTGTGGACATAGCTACCCACGGTCGACTTTCCGCAATGCACCACCATGTCCATTTCGAAGAATCCAGGAGAAGGATCATGCCAATCTCCAAAGGTTCGCACCGGGATACTCTTTCGCAACGGTGTGTTGATCATCGTTCTGCGACGGCCCTGTTTAGCGGTGTCACGAACCTTTTTCAACAGTCGGTCCATGGTGGCAGCGCTCATGGACAGCAGACTCGCCCGAACCGCGGCATCCAGTTTCAAATGCCCGTGGCGCTCCATTGCCTCGACCAGCCCAGCAATCACCTGGCGGAGTCGCTTGCCACAAATTCGATCGGCGGTCTCCCACACAATCGTCAGCGCTTCCCGAACGGCTTCGTCGTAGATCCGCGCTCTTTGTCGGGCTTCAGGAGGTTCCTGCCTCCGGGCTTCCCTTAGCGCGCGTATCGCGTGCTTGCGATGAAAGCCTGTCACCTTGACGAACTCGTCAAGGATCTCTTTCTTCTCGTTCCGGGCTGCGGCCCGATAGCGCGCCGCCACCGCCTCAATCAGTTCCCGTCTCGTTGTCACGCTCAGTTGCCTCCTCAATTTGCCACTCGTCCCTTCCATTGGGACAAGTAACATTTTTCATGAGGCAACGAGCCGCGCTGGGTAACAAAAGTGATGAGTCAACGCGGCCGGGAGTTCTAATTGTCGCCGATCAAACTTCGCATGGCGTGGTGGATTGGCTGGACCGATGGCGCTAACGCGCTGTTACAGCGTGGGGCGACATGGGGAACGTTGTTTCGGACCGCGACTCGTTAGCTTTTTGAGGTTGGAGAGAGACGGAAGAGAGCCAATGAGA
>JAICHC010000673.1 GCA_025922795.1 Candidatus Binatia bacterium
TGGCGGGCGGCGCCATTGAGACGATTGATCGGCCGAAATGCGATAAATTGAGGCACGGCAATAGCCGCGAGAATCGCAAATACGCCTACTGCCACGAGCATCTCGGCAAGGCTGAAGCCGCGGCAATCTAACAATCGGGTTCTAAGACTACGGACTTCCATGGTTATTAAGTGCGCTCGGACTCTGGAAACTTTCAAATTCCTAACGTTGAGAGCGATTCCGCGGCTCTTTATACCCTGAGCCTAAAGTGCAATTCACGCACCAATCCAAGGCGGCTATAGGTTTGCTTAAATTGTCGTAAATTAGCGCTAGCTAGGGAAGAAACGTCCAAAAACTTCCCGCAAAAAAAATCCCTTGTGCGTCAAGTTCAGGGTAATTGACGAAAACTGTCAATCCGCAAAGGCGGGATTTACTTTGGGAAGAGGTAGAACTGAATCAGCTCTTCGCCGAAGAAAATAAACAAGACAGCGCCGGAACATAGAAACGGGGCGAAGGGCAGAGCAAGTCTGCGCCCGGCGCCGGTGAGGAACATGCATGTCAATCCAACGACGGAACCGACCAGAGACGCAAAAAAAAGCGTAACGGGTATTGACGGCCAGCCCAAGAACGCCCCGATCATAGCTAGCAGCTTGATATCACCACCGCCCATCCCCTCGACGCCAGTGATTTTTTGATAGATCCACGCCGTCGCCAGCAAAAAGCCGCCGCCGGCAAGAATACCGATGAAAGAACTGAGCGGCGCAGGAACGAGACCGAACGAACCTGGATTCGCAAAATAGCCGATGATCGAAAACGTAAGCCCCAGAAGAATGCCGGGCAAGCTGATCACATCGGGAACGATCCGTACTTCGAGATCGATGAAAGAAATCACAACCATGGCGGCGACAAAAATAAATCCGACCAAAAATTCGAAACCCAGCCCAAAACGATAATAGAGGGCTATCGTCAGCAGCCCCATGAACAGCTCGACCATAAAATATCGCAGGGAGATTCGCCTCGCGCAGGCACGGCAGCGACCACGAAGCCAGAGATAGCTAATCAACGGAATGTTGTCGAAAAATGCGATAGGATTTTGACAGTGCACGCAATGAGACCGCGGCTGAATGATAGATTCTCCGTTGGGTATCCGGCCGATACAGACATTGAGAAAACTGCCAATGGTGGCGCCGAAAATGAACGAGAACACCAATTCCATTCCCCTCACGAGCTTAAAGTTCTGAAAGCATTAAACGGATCACGCCTTAGATAGCTTGAGCAGCATGTGACGATAACTTACCGGTAAAACCAGTCATAAAAGATGCGCTGGAAACGGTCCGTCCGGTCACCCTGACAGCGCCGAAAAAGAGCGCGGAGCCGGCGCCCGGCAAAAATCGACCGAGATTTGCGATAAGTCGGTAGAGATCGATAAGGAGGAACAAACTCCGCATCCAATTGAGCGACTTTTTGCGGCAGCAACAGGCTATCATCGATTCGGTGTTCCACCTGGTATAAGAGCGAGGGCCGCACGTGGCCTTTGGCGACCTCCTGCTTCAGAAATTCTTTCGACAGAGCTCCGCCTTCAATCGCCTCGATGAGTTCCCCCACCCAGAGATATCCGAGCGGATTCTCCTTTGCCACCCAGGGTTGAGTGCTCATATTCGTAAAGTGTAGGATTGCGGTTTCACGGGCGGAAAAATGGTCCAAAGCGTTCCACTCCGCGCCAATATCAGCGCGAACAGTTTTGAGGATAGCCATTTGATAGACCAGCTGTTCGTAGGAGATTCGATCCTCGTCCAGGGAACCCACGATGGCGTCAATATCCCAATCAAGCGTATCGCAGTTCAGAACCATGACACTGAATTGTGGCCGTCGCCCACTCGCCGGGGCTGTCTGGACGGCAAGTATATCCGCTCCTTTGAAAGGCATGGTCCAGAGCGCGCGTATGTCTTTGAAAACTTGCATGTCGGAATCCAAGTAAATGGCTCTGCCCTGGTGCCCGGTCAGCGCCGGAATCAGAAATCGTTGAAACGAGAAAGGTGTGCGCGGCTGGTTCTTGAGATCCTTTGGAAGCGGCACGCGGATTCTCGATTGGTGCAGGGGAAATATTTCAACGCTCATGCTCGCCCGCTTTCGAATTGAATATTCGAGAACTTTCACGGGCAACATCTCCGCCTCGGTAGCTCCGACAAAAACTCTGACCGGCGCTGCCAAATCCAAAGGAGCGTAATCGATTCCCGTCACGCGAAGGGTTCTGGCGATCTCCTCGAATTGCCGGTCGAAGCTCGATCGCCGGTTGGAAAGCAGGGTTTTATCCTTGAGGTCGCTGAATTCGTCGCTGTAAGCGGATCCTCCATCGACGCCGAGAGACCGTACCGTGCGTGCACCCGCTTGAGCAAGTAGGTTGAGCGCGGCTACCGCGCTAAAAAATTTTACCCGTACGACCGGCGAATTCCCGTTCCGCCGCCATGCTCTGCTGTGGTTGTACCACAACAAACGCCCTTCCGCTTTCATCCTTCGTAGAATCGGCTGAGTTTGCGACAGTTCCTCCAGACTATGGCGACCGGGCCGACTGTGAAAGTGAGGAATCCAAGGGAGAACAAGATACTTCGCGTTTTTCGCTATAGCCTCGCCGCATGCGTCGACAACATCGTAGTCGATCATATGAGCGACGGTTACAGGCAGTTCACGTACGGCATGGTTGAGCGAAAAGGTGTAATATTTCGTCAAATCGAACTGCATCCGCTTGGTGAAGCTTGGCCCCTTTCCGAGAATTAGCCACCCGCGAGTTTTGTCGATCTCGGTCTTAAACCAAGTGAAGAAGTCTTGCATCTCCTTACGAATCTATTCTTTAGAGCTCTGTGATAATAAAAACCCGTGACAATCCGGAAGTTGTGATAAAGCTTGGATTCTAGCCA
>JAICHC010000674.1 GCA_025922795.1 Candidatus Binatia bacterium
ATGAGTTGGCCGCCCAAAGCGATGGAGCCGTCACCGCGGGCGTTGGCTTCCTCGAAGGCTTGCAAAACTTTGCGGCAATAGTCGATTTCTTCGGCGGTTGGACTGAAGGTCGCGTTGATCGCGCCGACCTGCGAGGGATGAATGCACGACATGCCGGAAAATCCCAGCCGGCGGGATTGCCTGGCGAAGCCCAAGAGTCCCGCGCTGTCGTTCAAATCGACCCAGACGCCGTCGACCGCCTGCACGTGCGCCGCTGCGGCGGCGATGACGATCGCCGAACGCGCGTAGATCAGGTCGCGCGCCTCGCCTTCACGCACCGCCGGAAGGCCGATCTCGCGGCCAAAATCCTCGGCTCCGAAGATGATCCCGGTGATCCGTGACGAGGCGACCGCGATCGCAGGTGCATTGAGCAGTCCTTTCGGACTCTCGATGGCGATCAAAACTCTGACGCTCCCTTTGGCGAGCTTGTTCTTCGGTTCTTTGTCGTTGAGGATCGCATCGATCTTGCGGACTTCTTCCGCCGTGTCGACTTTGGGGCAGACCAGCCCTTCCAACCCCGGGCGGACGACGGCTTCGAGGTCGGCGTCCATGCGGGCATGACCGATGGCATTGATGCGCACGTAGCGCGCCGGCGCGCCCGGTGTTTTCTCGCGCCCGAGGGACTCGGCGATATTCTTGCGCGCCGCGTCTTTTTCGTTGGGCGCGACGCCGTCTTCGATGTCGAGCATGATGGCGTCGGCGTCGAGTCCAAGCGCCTTGTCGATCATTCTCTGGCGGTGACCCGGCACGAACATCCACGAGCGGATCAAGTCCATCGGAAAAATCTCCTCCCGCGTTTCATTATCGTAAGCCACGGCAAATGTCTAACCTTGCATGAGAAAGATTTCTCCCTTCGGTCGAAATGATGATCGATGATTGCTGTTCCAGTCGAGAGACACCATCTGTCATATCGAACACAGGGAGGGATCTTTCCTCGCTCAGTTGAACCTGCGCCAATTTTAGCGAATAAATTGTAGGATTATGAAGTTCAGCACGTTGAAGCTTCTGGTGCCCATGGTCGCGGTCACGATTCAAAGCAATTCTGCTTCGACTTTGATTCCGCCTTACCTCGATCATTTGCACATTCCCGTCGCGCTGATCGGGACGCTTATTTCACTCGGGCCGGTTTTTGCACTCACGTCGCGCTTGCCGGTCGGGTTGGCTTACACTCCAGGCCGCGCGCGTATTTTGGTGACTACGGCGATTGCAGCGATGGGTGTAACCAATTTCCTTTACAGCTTAGCCACCGACACTGTGACGTTTGCGATCGTTCAGTCGCTCAACGGCCTTACTTACGGCGCGGCGACGACACTCTATATGGCATTTTACGTCGATTCATTGGCTCCGGATGAAAACCGCAACCACGCGATGGGCTACTATGTCGGCAGCTTGGCGATCGGTTATTCGACAGGCAATTTTTTTGGCGGGCTGATCGCCGACCATTGGGGCTATGCGTTGACTTTTCAATTGGGTGCTTTGCTCTCATTGGTCGCCATCGGGCTTCTGTGGCTTTTGCATGGCGCAGGTGGCGCGGGTGACAGCAAGATGAAAGCCCGGGAAGGCGCGAAGTTGACGACAAGGGGATCGCTCAGAGCGCTCTTGGAGCCCGAGCTGGCGACCGTGGTGATCGTGGCCTTATTTCTCAATCTGCTGCATCAAATGAGCGGCGTTTTCATTTCGCTCTACGGGCTGGCGGTTGGCATGAGCCTGACGCAGATCGGGATCATTCGCGCGGCTTACGCCGGTTGCAATGCCGTCACGCGGCCGATCAGCGGGCATGTGGTGAACCGGATCGGCCATCGCGGTTTGTCCTACGTCGGTTTGCCGTTGCAGTCGGCGATTTTGATGCTCGTGCCGCTCTTCACCGGATTCGGGCCGGTCCTATTTGTCTACGTCGCTTCGGGATTGTTGCGAGCGATCGTTATTGTCGCCAATGCGGTAGGGCTGGTGCAGGACGTTCCGGAGAGCCGCGTGCGCCGCGGCCTTGCTTCGGGTGTTTACAATGCCGCCGGCGATGTCGGCAATATTCTCGGCCCCTCGATCGGAGGATTGATCGCGCACGCGACCGGCATCGCCAGCGTCTTTGTCGTCGGCTCGCTAGGCTCAACGGTACTATTTTTCCTCGGTATGTGGCTGGTGCAGCGCTTGCAGAAATTAGAGAGTAACGTCTGAGGACCTTGGGTTTGTGAGCCCTAAATAATAGTAGACCGTGGACCCTAGCTTTTCAGTACGACTTCGGCATTCCCAACACATGCTGGCCGAGATAGGCGAGCACCAAATTGTTGCTTACGGGCGCGACGGTGAGTAGTCTTGTCTCCCTGAACTTTCGTTCGACGTCGTATTCCACGGCGAAGCCGTAGCCGCCGTGGGTGGTGAGGCAAGCGTTGGCGGCTTCCCAGGCCGCTTCGGACGCTAGATATTTGGCCAGGTTCGCTTCCGCGCCGCATTTCTCTTTGCGGTCGAATTTGCTCGCGGCTTGATAGCGCACCAGATCGGCGGCTTCGATATTGGCGTACGCTCTGGCGATGGGGAATTGCACCCCCTGGTTCGCGCCGATGGGTTTGCCGAAAACGTTTCGTTCGCCGGCATACTTTGCCGCGCGCTCGACGAACCAGCGGCCGTCGCCGATCGCCTCGGCGGCGACGAGAATGCGCTCGGCGTTCCAGCCGTCGATAATGTAGCGAAAGCCCATGCCTTCCTGGCCGATCAGATTCTCAGCCGGTACTTCAACTCCGTCGAAAAACAGCGCGTTAGTATGATGATTAATCATAAGATCGAGCGGCTTGACCTCAAGTTTTGCTTTCGCTTGACGAAGATCGACGATAAAGACGGATAAGCCGCGGGTTTTGTCCTG
>JAICHC010000675.1 GCA_025922795.1 Candidatus Binatia bacterium
CCCTACTCTTATCTTTCGTGCTTTATCATTCTGTTTTGTCTGATCGGTGCCTATAGCCTCAACAACAGCACGACCGATATTTATGTTGCGGTGGTTTTTAGCTTGGTTGGATTGCTCCTGAAAAAATTTTCCTTCGAGCCCGCGCCGCTGGTGCTGGCCTTCGTATTGGGTCCTCTGCTGGAGACCGCTCTCAGGCGCTCGCTGATCCTCTCCGATGGCAGCGTTTTGATCTTTCTGCAACGGCCGATCTCGGCGGTGTTCATTCTGTTTTCGGTCGTGGTACTTGTAGCGCCCCTGTTCAGCAAAATCCGGTTGGGACGTGGACTCAGTGAAGAAGACTAGGACGATCACCGCCGGTGCCGGCGCGCTCTTCTGGGTTGCGGTGGGACTGCTGGCATGTTACGGAGCGTCCCGGCTCGGCTTGGGGAGCATCACGAACCCCGGCGCCGGGTTCATCTTCTTTTGGTCAGGGCTGGTTCTGGTGATCTTGGCGCTCGTGGTCCTTGCCGAGTCTATTCGTAGCTCCGAAGACGCGACCCGCGGGACGGGGCAGTTGAACTGGACGAAGATTGCTCTGGTTCTTCTGTCTCTCGTGTTGTACGCCTTCTTTTTAGAAAGGCTTGGCTTTGTCTTGACAACCTTTGTTCTTTTGAGTTTCCTATTGGGCTGCATCGAGGATACGAATTGGATAAAATCCCTTGGCACTGCAGGAGCGGCGGCCCTGATGAGCTATGCCGTCTTTGAACTGTGGCTGGAGATCAGGCTTCCCAAAGGATTCTTCGGTTTTTGATTCGAAAGGAGAAAACGATGACACAATTGCGCAACAAAAGTTTCCCGGTACTCGTGATCTGCGCGGCCGTCTCACTTTGTGCGCCGATAACGCTTTCGTGGTCCCAAGAGAAGTATCCTTCAAGACCGATCGAGATGGTCGTCGCATTTCCCGCCGGTGGTTTCGCCGACGTGACCGGTCGAATCTTCGCCGAAGAGATGTCGAAAGTATTGAAGACTTCGATCGCGCCGATCAACAAAGGCGGCGCTACCGGCAGCGTGGCTGCAACTTCCATGCTCAGCGCAGCCAAAGACGGATACAGCATCTTGGTAAACACCCTCGGCGGAATGGTTTTGGCGCCGGTGACTCTGAAGGACGTCAAATATGATACAAACAAGGATTTTTATCCCGTCGCCTTCATCACATCCGCGCCGGATGGACTCACGGTTCGAGCGGAATCTCCGTACAAGAATCTCAACGATTTGATCGAGTCGGCGAAAAAGAATCCGAACAAATTATCCTACGGAACCGCGGGCACCGGCGTCGGCGGCCACTTCAACTCATTGATCCTTTCGCAGGTCACCGGCATCAAGATCAAACATGTTCCTTACAAAGGCGGCGGGGAATACATCCCGGCGCTTCTGGGCGGCCCTCTGGATTTTGTCATCGGCACCGCGATCCCGATGCTACCGCACGAACGTGCTGGCAAGGTCAGGACGTTGGTGCTCCTGGGTGGCAACAAGATGAAGGCGTTGCCCGCGGTTCCAACCACCGCCGAGCTGGGAATCAAGGGAAATTATCTCGACAGTTGGTCCGGCGCATTCGTCACCGCCGGTACCCCCAAGCCGGTCATCGATACGCTCACGGCAGCGGCCGAAAAAGTAATCAGGTCCAAAGAATTCGGCGCCAGGATCGAGAAAACCGGCGGCGGTGTTCAGTACATCGCGCCCGCCGAGTTTCGCTCGATGATCGAGCGCGATCGGAATACCGCCTTGGAGATCGCCAAGAAGGAAGGATTGGGCCAGGCGGCGAAGTGAGATCGTATATAGTCAATACAAAGCGAGAGCAGTCATGCAAATTGACATCGATAGGCTTAATGAAGAAGAACTGATCGATCTGAACAACCGTATTGTGGCGCGATTACGGTTCTTGAACCAGATGCGCGCTCACTCGCAGATGCTCGATTTCAGAATCGGCGACCGGGTCACATTTCAACCGGAAGGTCGGCCGGCGCTTTTTGGCATGATCACCCGCTACAATAAGAAGACAGTGACAGTCATTACCGAGGGCGGCCAGCACTGGAACGTGGCGCCCGGCCTCCTGCGCAAGGCAAGTTCAGGTGACGGGGCAGAGACCAACAACGCAAAGGTCATCCAGCTGCGCAAGGAGTGAGTGGGTCGCCGTGTAGATCACTTCTCCGCACGCGTCGTCAGCTCTATTTTGTAGCCATTGGGATCTTCTAAAAAGGCGATGGCGTTGCTATTGCTGCCATGTTTCATCGGGCCCGGCTCACGTACGATCTTGATTCCTTTGGCTCGAAGCTCGTCACAGGTTTTGTAAACATCCGCCACGCCCAGGGCGATATGCCCAAAACCGTTGCCGATATCATACGAGTGCGTATCCCAGTTGTACGTAAGCTCGATCACCGGATCGGTCTCTTCCGAGCCATAGCCGACAAAGGCGTTGGTGAAACGGCCCGACTCGTATTCTCGTTTCTTCAAAAGCTTCATGCCTAAGCCGTCGCAATAGAATTTTAGGCTTTCATCAAGATGATTCACGCGAATCATGGTGTGGACGATTTTCATTGTTTCCTCCTCTATCCAATCATGTTTTACCTCAGCAATCACGTTATGTGCTTCCGGCAAACTTTACAATGCGCGTCGCAGACAGTAGATTTTCATGGGGATGGTCAATGGTCTCAATGGCGTCAACTTGGGGCCCAGGCCGAAGGTGGTCACTATGGGAACCTTTTACACGAATTGTAAGATTGAAAATCCTTCGGACAGGTCCGCATCCGCAGTCATACGCAGGCTTCTCGTCGACACCGGCAGCGAATTCACCTGGGTTTCGCAGCGGATGCTTGAACGAATCGGTATCGCGCGTGAAAAAAAAGACGTGCC
>JAICHC010000676.1 GCA_025922795.1 Candidatus Binatia bacterium
CGAATGAAAAACGATACCGTCGAGAAACTTGAGCCTCTCCGTCAGTCCCAGCTCCAGGGTGCTTTTGACGATGGAACAGACGAACGACTGAAAACGAGAATCCGCGTGGGCGATCTCGAGCCGGTTGCCTGCGCCGATGATCCCGATGGGCAGCATGCCGGCAGCATGGATGATCTCGACGGGAGTGTAGACCGGATAACAACCCACCAGTTTTCTGCCGGGATGATCTTTCTTCCACCCTAAAGCGAGATCGAGGGGAGCGTTCTCAAGGGGCTCGCGATAGTGTGAAACCAGATTCTCGACAATTGTCATTGGCCACCTCTTCGCTAACCTACTCCCGCAATTCGGAGGCCACCCGAATTTAAACCGTTCGCGCTCTTTATCGATCGAATCTTCGCAACTGTCGGAAACCGGTCGGAAGTAATTCCTAACTCTAAGAACGCGGCCGCCGCTTTCCTTCGAATTAGACCGCGGCATATGCCTTGCTCTTTACGGTAACGAGTTCTGCAAAGGCATACGGAAAAGAGAGGGAGATTTGGCATGGCGCGAGCACTGAGATCGAAGGCGATCGAGATTATCGCCGCCCAGAGAGCCGAAGACGAGATGTGGGGGATACCCGAGTCGCCAGAGGTTTCTTCCGTGCAGCGACTGATGAATGAAATCCAAGCGCACGCAGCTCATGAAGCTAAATGGCTCGCCGGTTACCAGGTGAGCGCTAAAGAGTCTAACGATCCTTTGATCCGCTTTCTCTTGGGGCTCATCGTCGCTGATGAAGAGCGGCATCACGAGATCACAGCGCGGATGATTGCGAAACTCAACGATGAGCTGACCTGGACTCGGTCCTCAGGAACTCAGCGCAGGGCCGGCGAAAAAAGCACAAAACGCAAATCGTTACTAAATTCTGTCGAGAGCTTTCTCGAGGCTGAGCGCAGCGGGGTCAAGGAGTATGAAAAGCTCAAAAAAAAGAGCCACGGTCTGTATCGTGATGTATTCGCACTGCTTTATATGGCTATGATTCATGACTCGCTCAAGCACATAGAAATTCTTGAGTTTCTTCGACAAAGATTGAAAGAAGGCCGGCATTCGCCGCGAAAGAGAATCTCACGAGCAGCGAAGGATTCCCGCTGAAATGCGTCTTGCTGCGCGTTGGGTGTCATAATCGTGCAAGACGACGACCCGTCCATCTCGCAGCCGGATTTTCAAAACGACGCGTCAGGCTCCATGCTCGCTTGTGTTCGATCCCGGAAGGGCTTTGGCGGCGGCCATAGATATCCGGCTTACGCGGTAAAGATCGGCGCATTGCGCGCACAGCCCGCGCGCGGGCGTCCACTTAGGAAAATCCCGGCGGATGTCGATCAGCACTTCAGCATCCAGTTTTTCAGGCTCCGGTTCAAAGCAGTGGCTAGGAAACCTGCAGAGAGGGCAATGTGTCCCGGCAGCGCCGCTCTCTTTGAGTGCCCCGCTTGCCGCGCGCGGATCGAGGGCAAAGGCGGCCAGCTCCGAATGCCTCGGCTGATCGGCGTCGAAAAACCCCCGAAAGCACTTTTCGGCTCCCTCTTTTAGCATCGGGAACGCCTGGCGAAAATCATTGAGCTGTTGATCGCAGATCGTCTGAGGCAGCCAGCCGCGGCCGGTCATGCGACCATTGATCGTGACATCCCACAAAACGCGATAGCGATTCGTGATCAAAGTGTCGTACGTGGGGCCTCCGTCGGTTTTGGGAAGAACTGGCTCGTAGGCGAAAGCCGGGTCGAGCATGTCGGCGATATGATACAACTCGTGACGTAGAAACGTAATGGCAGACTGGCGGTCGAGAAGAGATTCAGGGCGAATGCGGATACGCAAGGTACGACGCCGCTTTTCCTCAAAACCTTTGTTGGACGTCACGAAAAGCTCGGCACCTTCTTCCTTCGCGGCCGTGACGCAGACGACGTAGCAAGCCTCGACAAGTGCAGTGATGATCGGTTGTTCTTGCAGGGCGTGATCGATAGCTTTTCCCAAGCCGAGCCGGGTGAACCACTCGCGGTAGAGATCATGAAAGAGGCGTTCCCGTTCTTCCGGTTCGGATGTTTCATAAATTCGCCGGCGGCGTTCATCGAGGTCGTTGGCAACGTAGCGGTCGCGCTGAGCATGAAAAACGGCTTCTTCAGCCAATCTCGGATCGTAGTGGATAATTATAGAGCGCGTCATACGGAATCGTCCCCTTCCGGCGTGCACGCTCCAGGTAGGGTGGCGCATTCCGTCCCATTGCCGCAGGCCATCGGAACCCGACTGTCGTCCACTGGTCGTAACCCCAGGTTGGGCGCGCCCGGCAACACCTGGAGCCGCGCGCATTCGGCGCTGACAAAACGAAGGCCAAGCTCGCCTAGCTTGCGATAAAAGCCCGACGGATCCTCTCGGCCCAGTTGCGTAACAAACGTTGGGAAAAAGCGCCCAAAGTGATCGCGCAAGAACAGTTTTTCGGCCTTGCGCGTTTCAGCCAGCATCTCACGGTTGTCCTGTTCCAAGGCATAGGCTTCCTTCAACGCTAAGAACATCAAAAACTCGCATTCACAGCTGACATGGTCGGGGCGTTCATGATTTCCCTGTCTCGGGGTGAGGCCGAAAGCGTGATAGAAGCCCATGAGATCGCCCAGCTCTTGCGGCTGCTGAAACAGCGCTTCGTTGCCGTATTCAGTCTCGTATGGCGAAATCCGCCCGCGGGCGGTGTGGCCAAAAAGGATCCGGTAGTCCGACTCGAGTTCTGGTGTGTTGGTTGTGTCGGCGTTGGGTAATGCCTCTATGGCCGAAATAAGATCCGCTTGTTGGGCCGGATAGAGCATGGCGGCCGCGCCTGCCAGGCAAGACCTGCTCTCTGCCGTGAGCAAGCGGGAAAGAACCTGGTC
>JAICHC010000677.1 GCA_025922795.1 Candidatus Binatia bacterium
GCTTCCCTCGTAAAAGGCAATTCGTTGCGCATGTGCTGAAATCCTGATAAATAGATTTGACTTTTTACGTTATAAATCGGTAATGAGATATTTATAACGCAGAATGTATAGCCGGCACAAGACAATGAAAAGGGGCGTCCTCCGAAGTTTAAAGAACCTCGCCGTCCTATCACGGTGACTCTTCCTGAAAGCACTCTCGCTCGGCTCGCGGCGATTGACCCGGATCGCGCCCGGGCAATTGTAAAGGCAACCAACGCGGCGATGCCGGCTGACGCTAAGGGGCGAAAGCCCGTTGAACTCGTCGAAGTCATGCCGGGGCTTTGCATTATTATGGTGGGGCCAAGCCGCTATCTTCAAACGATCAAATGGATTCGATTGATCGAGCTAGCGCCCCTACGCTTTCTCGTAACCATTCCCACAGGTACCGCAGTGGATTCGCTTGAGTTGGAGCTTGTTGATCTGCTCCAAAACGTGAAACCCGACGAGAAGTGGGAAATGTCTTTACTGGAGGATCTACGAGACTTGATGCGCAATTTGCGGCTTGAGGGAAAACTCCGTAAGGCGGAACTGCTGTTTGTCGATACGAACGCTCTCAATTTCGTAAAGCGCAGGCGTAGAGCTTGAGTTAAGACCGTGTAGGATATGACCGCTTTTCAATGTGGACTGCACCCGTTGACTTGAAAAAACTCAGAATTCCAGGTTCGATCGACTCCAGCGGGTGATACGAGTGATGTGGAGCCGCGAAGGGAATCGCTCGTATCAGATCTCGGGCGAGATTGCCGGAACTATGGAATCCGTTCCAAGCGGCCCATGTACGACCGCAGCGCCTCCGGAATCAACACGCTGCCGTCCTTCTGCTGGTAATTCTCCAGCACGGCGACCAACGTGCGGCCGACGGCAAGGCCTGAGCCGTTGAGCGTGTGAACGAACAATGGCCTGCCCTTCTTCTCTTTACGGTAGCGAATATTGGCGCGGCGCGCTTGAAAATCTTCGCAATTCGAACAGGAGCTAATTTCCCTGTACGCATTCTGTCCCGGCAGCCAGACTTCGAGATCATAGGTTTTCGCAGAGCTGAAACCCATATCTCCCGTACAAAGCTCGACGACGCGATAAGGAATCTTCAGCCGCTTCAGCACTTCTTCCGCGTTTCGCACCATGCTTTCCAACTCGTCATAGGAAGTTTCCGGTTCGGCGAACTTCACCATTTCGACTTTATTGAACTGATGCTGGCGAATCAGCCCGCGCACGTCTTTTCCGTAGGAACCCGCTTCGCTGCGAAAACACGGCGTAAAGGCAACGTACTTGATCGGCAGATCTTTCGTTTCCAGTATCTCGTCGCGATGCAGGTTGGTGAGAGGAACTTCGGCCGTCGGAATGAGAAAGTATTCTCCTTGCGTCAGACGAAACAGATCTTCTTCGAATTTCGGCAACTGGCCGGTGCCGACTAAAGCGGTGCGGTTGGCCAACACCGGCGGCAACATCTCCGTATAGCCGTGATCCGTTGTATGCAAATCGAGCATGAAGTTGATTAATGCGCGCTCGAGCCTGGCACCGGCGCCGCGATAAACAGCGAACCTGGCGCCTGCGACTTTTGCCGCGCGCTCGAAATCGAGGATACCCAGCTCTTCACCGATGTCCCAATGATTTTTCGGCGTAAAATCGAATGATGGGGGGTTGCCCCAGCGACGCACCTCCCGATTTTCCGTTTCATTCTTACCGACTTTGACGCTGGCGTGCGGCAGATTGGGTAAAGTCAACATGACGCGCTCGAAGGCCGCTTCAATCTCGGCGAGCGGCCCTTCGCCTGCGCGAATCGCTTCGCTCACTTCCTCCCCTTCGCGCATCAGCGGACTGGCATCACCACCGGACTGCTTAAGCTTGCCGATCTCTCCGGAGAGGCGATTCTTTTTCTCCTTGAGCCGTTCAATATTTGCCAAGGCATCGCGCCGGCCGCGGTCGAGCCTGACAAACTCATCCCAGTCAATCTCGGCGCTACGGGTCGCCATACGCGCTTTCACTTCGTCAAAGTTTTCCCGCAGTAGCTTTAAGTCCAGCATCCGACTACCTTACGGCAGGTCAAAAGCATTCTCGATATGTTCTACAACCGGTTCGCGGCCCGGCCAGGAAATGCCGATGACGTCAAAACGCGCTTCGCGCTGCTGCAGCCCCTTGGCGCTCAGAAAGAACTGGGCCGCCTGGATCATTTTTCGTTGTTTTCTAAACTCGACGGCTTCGAGCGGCGAACCAAAGCCGTGACCCGTGCGTGTCTTCACCTCGACAAAGACGACCACCCGGCGGTCCAAGACGATCAAGTCCAATTCGCCGACCGCGCATCGGTAGTTGCGCTCGACCAGTTTGTAGCCCTTTTTCTGGAGGTACCTCTCGGCTAGGCGTTCGCCTTCTTGACCCAAAAGCAGTTTGCCGGTGTTCGCGCTCATTATTCAAACAGCGGGCCGATGTCATGGGGGCCGGTTGTCACGTCGCGTACCGGCTTAAAGCTCTGCCGGTGAATTGGCGAGGAGCCGAAGCGCTTAAGCGCGTCTAAATGGGAGGCGCAGCTGTAGCCTTTATGGCCGGCAAAACCATACTCGGGATACTCTTTATCCCACTTGGCCATAATCTCGTCGCGCGCAACCTTCGCCACGATCGACGCCGCCGCGATCGAAGTACACAACTGGTCTCCTTTGACGATGCTTCTTTGGTAAAGCGATCCGCCGGTGAGGAAGTTGCCCTTGCGAAAAAGCGCTAGGGGTATGGTTTGATTGCCGTCGATTAGGGCGCAGTCCACTTGCGAACGCAGCGCTGCTAGCGCTTTCACCATGGCTAGCAGACTTGCGTGAAGGATGTTGAGCCGGTCAATTTCTTCCACTTCCACCACGCCCAAC
>JAICHC010000678.1 GCA_025922795.1 Candidatus Binatia bacterium
ACTCGCCGCACTGCGCGGTTCGTCGACTGACATTCATTCCTCCGCTTGTGTGATGAAACCGAACTTAGAAGCTATCCCGGCGGCCAGGTCATCAAACGCCCGCCGATAAGATGATAGTGGAGATGAAAAACGCTTTGGCCGGCATCGGCTCCGGAGTTGACGACGATCCGAAACCCGGTGTCGGCAATTCCTTGTTCGCGCACCAAGCGCGAAGCCACTTGAAAAATTTCCCCGATCAAGGCGTGGTCTTCGGGCTCGATATCGAGCACACCCGCCAAATGTTTGCGCGGGATTAAGAGAAGATGGACCGGCGCCTGCGGCTTGATGTCCTTGAAGGCGACGACGTGATCGTCCTGGTACACGATATTGGCGTTGACCTTGCCCTCAACCAGCGCACAAAAAAGACAACGATCCATAAAGCGGCGCTCCTAAGAGAATGCAGGTTAAAACCCACCCCCTATTCGTCCGCGCCGGGGAGACGCGCGTAAATTCGCCCGTCTTCGATTTCCACCGGCACGCTTTGCAGTGACAGGCCCAGGCACGGTCCCCAGATGCATTCGCCGGTCGGAGGCTCAAACACGGCGCCGTGCGTCGCGCACATGAGGTACCGCTGATCCGAGCTAAAAAACTGATTATCGACCCAGTCGAGCGTGATCCCGGTATGAGGACAGCGGTTGATGTAGGCGAAGTGGCGGCCTTCGAAGTTGACGATCAGCGCTTCAAGATCGCGCTTGCCGCGGCGCAAGGTAAACTTTTTGCTCTTTCCATGTTCAATCTCGCCCACGACCCCGAGCAATTTTCGCGCTGATCGTTTTTCTCCTTGGCTCATCCGAACTCCTAATCCGCAAGCGCTTTCAGATCGCCGTCCGGGCAGCCGACCAAAACTTCATCTCGATCGACCGTAACCGGCAGCCGATAGAGCGATTCGCCCTTGCACGGGCCGTCTACGCACAGCCCGGTGGCAAATTCGTAAAGCGCCCCATGCGTGTAACATCGTAAGAATTGCCCGTCATCGCTGACAAATTCATCCCGGACGAAATCCAGCGGCGTCGGCATGTGCCGGCAACGGTTGACATAGGCGTGAAAATTTCCCCGATCGTTGATCAAAAAAGCGTCCAAGCGGTATCTCTGACAAATTAGCCAAAATTTTTTTACCGTTCCGGGTGCGAGCTCGCTAACTTTGCCGACCACCCTGCCGCCGTCCCGGCTCTCGGCCGCCATCTTGCGTTTGTCACGCAGAAAAACCCAGCGGTGAATCACCCATCCGACAAGATAGAGCGCGAGCAGGGCCAGCGATATATAGATCGTGACAGCCATTGCCGAGCAAGTTCGTCTACTCGGGTTCTTTGCCGACGCTGTCGCGGATCCGCTTGACCTCTTGCGCGGTCTGCCGGCCAGACATGCCCATGACCTGCATCAGCTCGGTTGTCATCTCGGCCGTCACTTGATCTTGGATGCTGCCTCGTCCGTCTGGGTCGGCTTGAAGAAAGCGGAGAATTTTTTCTTTGTCGATGCCAGTCTGTTCCAGACCGTCAAGAAATTGCCCGTAGCTCACCTTGCCGCGCAGGTCCTGGACACGGCTGAGAAGTTTCTTGCAGTCGGCGCAAACTCGGCCGAAAATTCCGGCGCGCTCGCTGCAATAAATGCATTTCTTACCCATCTCGTTCTCCAGTACTAACCGCGCGGTTGCTTGTCACCCATCGCGTCCGCCCACAGACCCTGCAAACCGGCCGTCAGAATCGCGTTGCTCGCGACCACGCCGCGATGCTTGGGCAACTGGCGATTGAACGACATCACCGCACCAGCGCCATCGACGACTTTCCCGCCGGCTTCCTGAACCATCAGGACGCCGGCGCAAATGTCCCATTCATGGATCGTGCGAAAAGTAATCGTGCCATCGCCGTCGCCCCCGGCCACCTTCGCCAGACGGTAGGCGATGCTCCCGACCGGCTTGATGTCACAGCGATCGACGAAGGCCTGAAATTTTTTCTGCGGTTCGGAGCGGCTCACCAGGAGCAAGGCTCCATCAATGTCGTTTCGCGGCGTTACCCGAATCACTTCTTCATTCAGGAAAGCGCCTCGCCCGGCCGCTGCCTTGTAAAAGCGATCTTTCGCCGGGTTGAAGACGATCGAAACCTTAGGAACGCCGTCGACGACAAACGCGATCGAGATGGCGAACTGGGGCACGCCCTCGATAAATTCCTTGGTCCCGTCAATGGGATCGACCACCCAGACGCGCGACAACGCCAAACGTTGGGTATTATCCTGATCCTCTTCCGAGAGCCAGCCATCCTGAGGAAAACAGCGGCTGATCGTTTCACGGATGATGCGATTCGCTTCCAGGTCGGCCGTCGTGACAGGATTATTCTTGCTCTTCTCGTGGACGTCGAACTTCCCCTTGAAAAGTTCCATTACCAGCGCGCCCGCGTCGCGGGCTGCAGTTTCCGCCGCCGCCCACTCCGCATTGTAATCAAAGTCGGTTGCCAATTTGTCCTCACACCTGCAGACGCTATTCAGCTATTGAACACCAGAATCGAAATTTCGGCAACTGAGATGTGGGGCAATCATCCCGGTGGCATTAGCCGGAGCGCGGCTCAGATCGGCAGTTCATCGATGGACTCAAGCGTTGCCGCGCCGGCTCGGTGCATTTCTGCCAGCGCCTGCTCTGAATCGCTTGGATCTAAATTGACGCCCCGGATGGCGTCGGTGAGGACCACGATCGTGAAGCCCTGCGTCATTCCATCAAAGGCCGTATACTTCACACAGTAATCGGTGGCCAAGCCGCCGATGAATAGTCGTTCAACACCCAATCCACGCAACAATTCCTCAAGCGAGATTCCCGAATCGGTCCTGCCATGGAACGCGGAATAGCTGTCTTCATCGG
>JAICHC010000679.1 GCA_025922795.1 Candidatus Binatia bacterium
ACGAGCAACTCGCCGCGCTGTTCCAGCGATGTGCTGTAAATCTTTCGAATCGGATGCGCAGCTTCACAGCCGGCGGCGCGGAAGGATGAGAAATCGTGCTCACCGGGCAAACAAGCAATCGCCGCACTCATCGCATTTACATCCAGAGGCTCGTGGACATGCCAGGCGCGATTGCGATGGAACGGGGAGGGCATCGAGCGATTGAGGACATGATACTCATAGAGCCGGCTGCGGCCGTCACGCCGGGCGTCGAAGGAATCGGACACGATCTCGGCGTCTTTGATCGTGATGTTCGGAGGCGTGAGCGCGTTTAAAGCGCGCAGAATGCGGTGGCGGTCGAATTCCTTGTCGGCGAAAAAATTGGCCACCTGTCCGAGCGCATGGACGCCGGCATCCGTACGTCCCGACCCGGTGATTTTTGTCGACACGCCTAAGAACGTCGAAACTGCGCGTTCCAGCACGGCCTGAATGGATTCGCCGTTGCGCTGAATTTGCCAGCCGCAATACGGGGTGCCGTCATACTCAACGGTGATCTTGATGTTCACTCGAATAAAATCTCGTCGCGCGGATTTCGGCTCTCGAGTTGGAAAAATTTTTCTCCGAACTCGCTAGCCCCGACCGATCAGCGCCTTTTCACGGCTGTGCGGGTTAAAGATAATCGCGAATCAAAATCTCGGCGATTTGAACGGCGTTGAGCGCGGCGCCTTTGCGCAGATTGTCGGAAACCACCCAGAGATTGAGCCCATGGGCGACGGAATGGTCCTCTCGGACCCGGCCGACGTAGGTTGCGTCCTTCCCGACCGTGTCGATCGCCATCGGGTAAATATTTTCTTCCGGAACGTCGGCTAGAATCACTCCCGGGGCTTCGCGCAGTAATGCCTTGGCCTGCGCCGCCGTGAGCTTCCTCTCGGTCTCGACGTTGACCGACTCCGAATGGCCGCAAAAGACCGGCACGCGCACACTCGTCGCCGTCACCGGCAGCGCCGGATCACCGAGGATCTTGCGCGTTTCATGGATCATTTTCCATTCTTCCTTGGTGTAGCCGCCTTCCATGAAAGCATCGATGTGCGGAATACAATTGAACGCGATCTGGTGCGGGAACTTTTCCTTCTTGATTTCGCGCCCGTTGAACAGCGCGCCGACTTGCTGGCTTAGCTCCTCCATCGCCGTGCGCCCGGCGCCCGAGACCGATTGATAGGTCGAAACCACCAGGCGCTTGATGCGCGCGGCATCGTGGATCGGTTTTAGCGCCACGACCATTTGAATCGTCGAGCAGTTCGGATTGGCGACGATACCATGATTTTTGTACTTGACGATCTCTTGAGCGTTCACCTCCGGCACGACCAACGGAATATCCGGTTCCATGCGGAAATGCGCCGTGTTATCCACCACCACGGTACCCGCTGCAACCGCGACGGGCGCAAACTGAGCGCTCACGCGGCTGCCCGCTGAAAACAAACCGATGTCGATATCCCGAAAAGAATCATCCTTTAAGATGTCGACGCGCACCTGCTTGTTGTGAAACGGCAGAAATTGTCCGGCGGATCGCTCCGAGGCCAAAAGCCGCAGCAGGCCGACCGGAAACTGGCGCTCCTCCAACACCTCGCGCAGCTGTTCACCGACCGCGCCGGTGGCACCGACAATCGCGACATTATATTTTTCTTTTTTCACAACACCCCCTAAGGCCGCGCGATCCGGTCGCGCACGAGCTGCCCCATTTGCCGGCATCCGACCAGCTTTGCGCCAGGCTCGAGAATATCGGCGGTGCGGTAACCGTCGTTCAAGACAGCTTCGACGGCGTTTTCGATCCGATCCGCCGCGGCGCCCTGATCCAACGAATGACGCGACATCATGGCGATGCTGAGAATGGTTGCCAACGGATTGGCCTTATCCTGTCCGGCAATGTCGGGCGCGCTGCCGTGGACCGGCTCGTACATGCCGACCTTGCCGCCCAGACTCGCCGACGGCAGCATGCCGATGGATCCGGTCAGCATCGCCGCCTCGTCGCTGAGAATGTCGCCGAACATGTTGGTCGTCACGACCACGTCGAACTGCTTGGGATTTCGGATCAACTGCATGGCACAGTTGTCGACCAGCATATGTTCCAATTGAACGCCCGCGTACCCCTCGTCTTTATGCGTTCGCGTGACGACCTTACGCCAAAGCTCGGTGACTTCGAGAACGTTGGCTTTGTCGACCGAAGTGACTTTCTTGCGCCGCTTGAGCGCGGCCTGGAACGCCACGCGCGCGATGCGCTCGATTTCCGGCGTGGTGTAGACTTCGGTATTGACGCCGCGCTCGGTTCCGTCCGGCAATTGTGTAACGCCCTTGGGCTGGCCGAAATAAATGCCGCCGGTCAGCTCGCGCACGACCAGCAGGTCCGTGCCTTCCACCACGTCGCGCTTGAGGGTGGATGCCGAGGCTAAAGCGGAGAACAATTTCACCGGGCGAAGATTGGCAAACAAGCCCAGCTCCTGGCGCAGTCCGAGCAGCGCGCGTTCCGGCCGGATCGAATAATCGAGACCGTCCCACTTGGGCCCACCCATGGCGCCGAGCATGACCGCGTCGCTTTCTTTGGCCAACTTGAGCACGCGATCGGTCAGCGGTTTGCCGTGCGCATCAATGGACGCCCCGCCGACGATTCCTTCCGCCAATTCGACGTTGAAGCCGTAAACTTGGGCGACCTGCTTAAGCACCTCGATGCCTTCGTGCATCACCTCGGGGCCGATGCCGTCGCCCGGCAATACCGCGATTTTGTAGCTCATGGTCCCTCTTTCTCCACCACCTGCCGATAGTGTTTTCTTCCCTCGAGTTTATTGAGTCCGTTAATGTAAGCCAAAGCACTCGCCATGATGATGTCGGTGTGCGCTCCCTGCCCTGAGAC
>JAICHC010000680.1 GCA_025922795.1 Candidatus Binatia bacterium
GGGACGGGCCTCGGCCTTAGGTTTCGCGCGCGAGGGCGCGAAGGTAGCGATCTGCGCGCGCGGCGAAGCGGCGCTGAACGACGCAGCGGCGGCAATCCGCAAGGAAACTGGCGGCGACGTGCTGGCGATGACCGCCGACATGAGCAAGGCGGATGATATCAAAGGGTTCGTCAACGACAGCGCGAAGCATTTCGGACGTCTGGACGTCATCGTCAACAATGCGGGCGGACCGCCACCGGGCGATTTTATGAAGTTCAGCGACGAGGATTGGCAGAACGCCTTCAACCTGAGTTTCATGAGCACCATGCGCATGACGCGCGAAGCGGTGCCGCACATGCGCAAAGTGGGCGGCGGCAGGGTGGTCAATATTACGTCCTACTCGGTGAAGGAGCCGATCGCCGGATTAGTGCTGTCCAATGCCGTGCGCAGCGCGGTCATTGGCCTGGCGAAAACTCTTTCGCGCGAGCTGGCGCGAGACAACATCCTTTTCAACAACGTGTGCCCCGGGCGCATCGACACGGAGCGGGCGCAGAAGCTCAACCAGGCGCGCGCCGACCGCGTGGGCAGGCCGGTTGCAGAGATCAATCGAGAAATGGCCGAAGAGGTGCCCTTGGGCCGGTACGGCACGGCCGAGGAGACCGCCGACTTGATCGTGTTTCTCGGTTCGGACCGGGCCAGCTACATCACTGGAACGACGATCGCGATCGACGGCGGCTTAGTGAGAAGCATTCAATAACCGGAGGACACGGCGATGGTGCACTTCGTCATCCAGTGGGATCTGCCGGATCAGAAGGCCAATCTAACGATCTATTCGAACAAGGCGAGGAACGATTGGCTGCCGACCACGCTGGCGCACACGGGCGTGATCGAGATCCGCAATTATCGCAATCCCCTGGAGGTGACGCCCCACGTGGCGATCACCATCGACTTCGAAACCCTGGACAACTGGCGGGACTTTATCGACTCGCAGGACTATATCCGCATCATGCGCGAGTTGCGTATTCTGGGCTGCAGGAATTTCGCGGTCAACGTCTGGGCGCCGTCGAAGTACTTTCCCGAGTCGATGAAGCCTTAGCTTCAGAAGCGTTACAGACGTTCAACCGCCCGTTCCAATCGCACAAGACTCCAAGCTGATCGACCGCAGTTTACACCGGCTGGTAGGGCCACAGCTGTCGCAGTCGCAGGATGTGGATGCCGTGGTTTTTATCGCTCAAGTAGATGCAGCCGCGTCGGTCGACCAGCACGTCTTCGGACTGAGCGACTAACCGGCTCGGCTTGGGACCGATTCTCACCGCCGGGTCAGCGGGAACAAAGTAAGCGAACTCTTTGGGCTGGCGCGCGTCACGGATGTCGTAGACGCGCAAACCGGCGTTGAAATAAGTTAGATAGGCAATATCGTCGCGGTCTTCGAGACACGCATGGTGATTGGAGTGGTGATGATTGTGTGGTCCAAAGCGGCCGGCTTTTTCATAAAAATTCTTTAGCTCGCTTTCCGGCGCCGGCTCGGGCAGCGGGAAGAGCGACAGCATGCGCGGGCGCTTTTCGTCGCTGATGTCGACGATGCCGGCCATATTCAAGTTCTCATCGCCATTCTCCCGGATCGCCTCGTCATTGATCAGCGCGATCTTGCGACGGGGCAGCGGCAGATAGGTATGAATGCCTTGGCTCGCGGTAATGCCGCGAAAGGCGATCTGGCTAATCATCTTTGGCTGCGAAAAATCCGCAACGTCGAGAATAATGCCGCCGCCGTCGCCGTAGGAAAGATAGGCGCGCTCGCCTTCGATGTGTGCCGGACCGTGGCACGAAAACTTCAAGCCGTTCGTGCTGGCGCCGTCGGCTTGCTCGGGCAATGAGAAGCGGCCGATCTCATGCGGGTTACCAGGATCGGCGATGTCGACGATGCGGTAAATTTTCCCGATCAGCCCGGGAGCGCCGCCGGCAACGTGAACCAGATTGCCGCCATCGTAAAAATTACGATGCGAGCCGGTGCTGCCGGTTTTGAAGTGGCCGATCTGCTTCGGCTCGGTCGGCCTGCTTACGTCGAAGATGAAGAATCCTTCGGTGAAGGGGTGGCCATCGGCGCCGCCCCAGCCGGGCGCAATCCGTTCGAGTCCCGTGATCATCTTGCCTTCGGCGACCTGAATCTGAATCGTCCAGGTGTTTTCGGGGCCGGGAACATAGGCGCAGTATTCCGGGGACGTCGGGTCCGTCACATCGAGCACGCTCCAGCCGCGATGCCAGAGGTGGGCGACATAAAGATACCAGCGGTTGTTCGCTTCCTGCATCGCCAACTTGAAAGCCGGCTTGCTATGCAAATCGTGATAGCCAACCGGCTCGATATCGTGGGCGAAGTAACCAGCGGGAGTTTTCTGTCCCATATCTATCGCCTCACTGTTACGCCGATTCGTCGGCAATAGGTCTTGATCGGGCACTGACTGCACACCGGCGAGATCGGTCGGCATAGGTGCTGGCCAAAGCTCACCAGAAGATCGTTGTATTCGATCCAGTACTTCTTGGGAAGCTTGCCCCGCAAAGCAAACTCGCTCTACTCCGGTGTTTTGGTCGCGATGTAACCCCAGCGATTTGAGATCCGATGGACGTGAGTGTCGACGCAGATGCCCGGTTTCTGGTAGCCAAGGGTCACCACTAGGTTGGCGGTTTTGCGGCCGACTCCTTTGAGCTGCAATAGCTCGTCGATGCTGTCTGGAACTTTGCCGTCGTATTGATCGACCAAGGTCCGGCAGATCTCGAGAATGTTTTTCGCTTTGGTTTTGTAGAAACCGACGGGGTAGATCAGCCTTTCGATCTTCTTCGCGGTGAGCTGCAACATTGCTTGCGGCGTGTCCGCCACCGCGAATAAACGGTGGGA
>JAICHC010000681.1 GCA_025922795.1 Candidatus Binatia bacterium
ACTTACCCACCGATCAAAACCTGGTCGTCGGGTGTCGTCATTTCCCATATGCCATTTGCCAATAAAGGCCGTTTCGTATCCAGCTTGATGGAGAAGGAGAGGAAAAGTGACGAGCCGATGACTCGCAACCGAACGGTCGACATTGTCGATGATGCCATGGGTGTGTGCGTACTGCCCGGTGAGAAAACTTGCGCGGGACGGCGAGCACAAAGGTGTCGTCATAAAGGCATTACGAAAACGCGCACCCTCTTTGCCGATACGGTCAATGTGTGGTGTCTTGAGGTAAGGATGTCCGGCAACCCCTAGTTCGTCCCAGCGCAAGTCGTCTACCAGGATGAACACGATGTTAGGCCGCGGATTTGCCTCAAACCCAAAACGGTTCTCCAATCCTGAAACCGATAGGACTAGCATCAGGGTAATTGCAGTTATACAAGTTCGAGAGTACTTCATTCTTCTTGCGAGATGCGTGAATTAGCGGCCGTGTCAAACGCAAATGTTGTCCAGCGTTGCAAAGCCAGTGCGAAGCGAGGTTTGCGAGGCGCGGGCTTATTTCGTAGTCACTCTATCCCGAGGCTTTCCTCCGACTCTGTCGCAGGCTTAATCCAATTTCACCTCCGCATGTTCATCCGGAATGCTTTTCATTTCTTTACCAACGCAGGCCAATTCATGATGACAGTTGCGGCGCGGTTTTTGAATCGCCGATGAGCGTCCCGATGACCGCTACCGACCGAGGCTCGTGATGCGTCAAGCCGCCGCTCCCCACAATCACTCCGGCAGATTCATCCGCCGCAGCAAATCCTTGAATCGCGGTTCATCGCGCAATGGGTCGAACAAAGGTTCGACTTTACCCCACTTAAACCATGAATCCCGAAGTTCGATACTTTTCTCCAACTCGGCAAACGCCTTCTCCTTTTCTCCTTTCGCTCCGTAGACGGCCGCAATGAAGCTTGGAATAACGTACTGCGTTCGGGAGATCTCACGAAACTTTTCGATGATCGCATTCGCCTTCTCCCGGCGTCCGGATCGGCCGTAGGCGTATCCCGCAACAAGCAGCATATGCTGATTGGTCGGATCGTTTTGAAGTCCTTTTTCGCTCAACGCGATCGCTTCCGTATACATGCCCATCGCATTGAGTGTCAGGCCGTAAATAAGGCGGGCGATAACAAAACCGGGGTCAGCTTCGTAAGCCCTGCGAGATTGCTCTAAGGCTCGTTCGCGCTCCCCGTTGTACAAATAGGCCCGCGAGAGGTTCGCAACCATATTCGGATCGAGAGGTTCTATCTCAAGGGCCTTTTCCACTTCGGAAGCCGCCTCTTTCGTCCGCCCTACGGACACCAAGTATTCAGTCGCAAATCGATAGTGCGCCGTCGCGCTGTTCGGGTCGAGTTCAAGCGCTCGGTTAAAACTCTTTTCAGCTTCTGTCCAGTTCCAGTCAAAAGAGGTCAGAGTATTGCCCATTGCCGTGTGAGCCTCCGACAATGTGGGATCAATGGCAATGGCCCGCTCTGCCGCGGCCTTGGCTTTTGGGAAGGCCTCCCTGGGCGAAGCGTACGGATAGTTGGGCATCTGGTTATACGCCTCGGCTATCCTTGCATACGCCAGCGCAGAATTAGGATCAAGTTTTATCGCCTGCTCGAAGCTTTCGATGGCTTTTGCGACGTCGTCTTTTGTGCGGCGGGCAAAATGGTAGCGGCCTTTTAGATAAAGCTGATATGCATCGTTATTGTTCGTATACTTTTTGGTGATCCCCTTCTCGTCGCCGGCGAGCTTTAGCTGAAGTTTCTGGGTAATGGCGACAGCAATCTCCCTTTGCGTAGCCAGCAGGTCTGCCATCTTTCGGTCGTATTGCTCGCCCCAGAGCAGTTTGTTGTTACGCACATCGACCAACTCGACGCTGATCATCAAGCTGTCCCCACGCTTCAGGATGCGTCCGGTCAGTACCGAACTGACGCCAAGTTCGCCCGCGATAGCTTTCACGTCGGTCTGTTTGCCTTTGTAGCGAATTACTGAGCTGGTGGGACTGACTTTCAGATTCGGCAGCTGTGACAACCGGTAGTTTAGCGATTCAGCCAAGCCATCTGAGAGATACTCAGCCTCGGCATCATTATTCTGGTTGTTAAATGGCAGCACCGCAATTGAATCAATCGCCGCCCCGCCAATTCTTGTGCGATAGGAAATAACAACCGTAGCGGTGACGGTAGCGAGCAGCGCAAATACAACCAAAGCAATAACGATGGAGTTTCGGCTTCTAGATTTGGCCACTGCACCCGTGGTCGCTGGTGGCATTTGAAATGGAAGCGCAGTGATCGGACCCGTCGCGCGGCCCATGACGGCGTCGGTTTTGTTAGAGAGAATGCTGGTATGAACTTCGCTCGCATTCGGCGAAGAGCCGAGTTGCGCGGTTCCTGACTCATTTCCGAGCCATAAAGAGTCAACGAGCGTCGCCCCATCTACGCGACAAAACTTCAGCGCATCGTCGGTCTCAACGCGGTTACATGTTGGGCAACGTTTCATCCGTTATTCCGGAAGGTTCATTCTCTTAAGCAGTGCCTTAAATCGAGGATCAGCACGAAACTCGTCAAGCTCTGGCAGAACAGCAAATGACTGTGCGTAGTAGCCGTGTTGCTCGACTTCTTTTTCGAGCATTGTCATTGCCTGCGCTTTTTGGTCAAGACCCATGTAGGCGTAAGCGAAAGCTATACTTGTTACATCGCGCCGTAAGGAATCGGTTTTTAATTCTTCGAGCAGTTTCCTTGCCTCATCGAGCTTGCCGGCACGACCCAATACGAGCGCCAGGTAGCCAGTGTTGTAAGCATCGGGCACCACTTCGCGCGCTTTTCGACATTGTGGGATTGCTTGATCCAGCAC
>JAICHC010000682.1 GCA_025922795.1 Candidatus Binatia bacterium
TCGAAGCAACCCCAAGTAGGTAATGTAAGCGACCACAAGCTCGTCATCCCGAGCGATTGCGCGGAATTTAAGTAAGATTTCTCCCGCCGTTGACCTTGAGCCTTCCGACTGTATGGCAGGTCATCCGCGTTTCGGTGGCGGCTAGGCCATTTAGCCATTATTCGGAAGCGCCCGCGCGGCCACATGCCGGGCAATGGCGGCAAGTGGCGCCGCGCGTGCGCCAAAAGGCTCAAGCTCGTGTAAAGAGAGCTGCAGCAGCTCACCGAGCCGCTCCCGGGCCTGAACGATGCCAACAACCTGCGGATAGGTCGCCTTGTTCCGCTCCCTGTGACCGGTCTCCCCTTGCGGCCCCACCGTTTCACCGCTCGCATCCAAGATATCGTCGGCGATCTGAAAAGCCAAGCCGAGATATTCCCCATAGCGAGTGATTCGAACCAACTCGGCATCTCCGGCGCCGGCCAGCCGCGCGCCGATACGAATCGCCGCCAGAATCAGCGCGCCGGTCTTGCGCACATGAATCACTTCGACCGTCGCCAGGTCAGCGTCTTTGTCCTCCGCTTCCAGATCAAGCGCCTGGCCGCCGACCAGGCCCAAGACTCCCGCGGCCTTGGCTAATTCCTGGATCAGCTGAAGCGCCAGTTCTGCCGCGACCGTGCGGCTCGCTTCATTGCCGGACATCAAATGAAACGCTTCGGTCAGCAATCCGTCACCGGCGAGTAACGCCATCCCCTGACCGAATACTTTATGCGCCGCAGGTTCGCCCCGGCGCAGATCGTCGTCGTCGAGCGCCGGCAGATCATCGTGAATCAGCGAATAAGCGTGCACCAGCTCGACGGCGCACGCAAACGGCATCAAGCGTTCCCGGGGCGCGCCAAACAACTCGCCCGCAGCCAGGGTAAGGATCGGCCGAATGCGCTTGCCGCCGGGGAACACTCCGTAGTGCATCGCCCGAAAGATGGTCTGTGACGTCCCCGGATACTTCTCCAGATACTGCTCGAGGGCGCGATTGATGTTCGCGGATTGTCTTTGCAGATAATCGTCCAAATCAAAGTTGGCGGGTGAATCGGAAGTCATCGGGAGCCGTCGATCTTGAGCTAGTTTATCACCGACTGAGTCGAGGCTTCAAATTGCGTCACTGGCGGCGATGCAAGAACGCGCCGGTGGCGCTCAGCGCCTGGCGCACAGCATAATTCTGCCGCCCCCGCGCTCTGACGAAAACTGCGTACGCGAGCGCAATGCTGAGCGGTCCGAGGCTGGCCGCGAGCCAATAACGATTGAGCACGCAAAATCCGAAAGGCAGAGCGAAATTCACAAGATAAACCGACACAGCAAACCGCGGATCGCCCTCGGGTGCGGGCACGAGCCAGCTGATCAAAAACAAAAGCACCAATCCGGTGACGCCCCAGCCGAGCAAATTCATCAAAGGCATGCCGTAGTAGGTGCCGGGTTCGCCCCAGATCCAGTAACTGGTAACTCGGCTCATAGCCGGATCGAGCAAGAGATCCCACGAAACGAGTAGGCACGTGGCGAACAGAACAGCGGACATGCCGCTTGTGACGCGCCGGGCGAGAATCCAACACGCCCAACTCACGGTAAACCAACTGAGCGGGATTAAGACCGGCACGCGCTCGAACCACTTGGGGCCAAGAAGCGAAGTATAAGAGTAAGCGCCGAAGGGAATGCCGTAGGCGGTGCCCAAAAGCTCGCTCGCGAGGCTCACCGCGTAGACGATCAGAATGACCCAGAGCGCTCGGAGCTTGTCCCGGAGCAGCGCTTCGGCACAAACCGCAAGACCGCCGAACAGCATGTTACCCACGGCAAAACCGTGAAATGCCCAGGTAAAGAACCGCGCTTGTGGATCGATGTAAGCCAGTAAGTCCGGGCGCGAAGTAAATATGCCGTAGCCCAAGAGACTCGCGATCACGATCGCGGCCTGGAGTCCCAATAAAATCCACGGTACGAAATTAAAAAAGTTCATGATCCCTCTCATGCGGCGCGTTCTGTCATTGCATATTCGACGCCTTCCAGACCACACGTAGGGGCGCCGGCGCCCAAGGCTCAAAGAGTCGCGCCGGCACAGAGCGCAAAAGAGTGAAGATCGCTCGCAGTACCACCCAAGCTTTGCGAGCGCCGATCACGTAGGTCCGTTCGTCCCAGGCCTGCGCGCCTTTTCGCAGCAGCAAGCTACCGATCTCGGAATAGACGTTGCGCGCCGCAGCAACGGCGCAAGCGGATCGGAAAGAGAGATACCAAAGCCCCTTGTCGCCGGATCGGTAGTAGCGCTCGGCCTCGCGCAGCAATCGCGCCGTCAGCCTCGCAAGTTTCTCGCGATTCTCCGGCGCGGCGATTTCTTCCGGGGCGACCTTCGCCTCGTTCAACCAAGCCAACGGTAAATAAATCCGGCCCATCGATGCATCCTCGAGAATGTCCCGCGCGATGTTGGTCAGCTGCATGGCAATCCCAAGTTCCGCCGCATGCCGGAGTGCCGCCTCGTTACGCAATCCCATGACATGGGCCATCATCAGACCGACCGTCCCGGCGACGCGATAACAGTAAACCAAGAGATCTTTTAGAGTCGCATAGCGAGTGGCGCGCGCATCCATCGCCATGCCCTCGATCAGCTCCAGCGCGTAGTGAGATGGAATGCCGTAACGTTGGACAATATACTGCAAGGCGATGAAAACCGGCTCCTGTTGCGGCCTCGATGAAAAGGCCGCGGCGGTCTTGTCCCTGAGCGCCTCCAGCCTTGCGCCAAGCTCACCCTGGCTCTCGCTTCCGCCAACCTGATCGACTTGATCGTCGCAGTAGCGGCACCAGCCATAAAGAAAGAACGCCGCGTCGCGGGTGGCGGGATCGAACA
>JAICHC010000683.1 GCA_025922795.1 Candidatus Binatia bacterium
CGATACGGTGCGCTATAACAAGGCGCATTTATTCCGCTTCAGCCCGCGCTACGGCACGCCGGCAGACGCTTTCGGCGACCCTATCGACCCGCAGACCAAAATCGAGCGCAGCAAACAGCTCAATGCCGTTTGTTCACAAACGCGTAGGGAGTTTTTTGCGAGGCATATCGGCCACGATGTCGAAGTGCTCGTCGAAGAAAAACAGCAGAAAACCGGATTGCTTCGCGGTCACACACCGAATTACTTGGAAGTGGAGTTCGCAGGGCCGTCGTCGCTGGTCGGAGAAATCTGCAAGGTGCGCGTAACGGCAGCCGACGAAACAGTGGCGACCGGTGAACTCGCCGCACGCTCGCCGGAGCGCAATGGAGTGCTGCATTTGAACGTTCTTAACTAGGAGACATGCCCCAAAGAACCAATGGAAGACTGCTTATTTTGTAAAATCGTTCGCGGTGAGGTTCCCGCAGATATCGTTCTCGATAGCGAAACCGTGCTCGCCTTTCGAGACGTTAATCCGCAAGCGCCTACGCATATTCTCGTCATTCCGAAAAAGCACGTGGACGGCATCCACGCCGCCGATACTTCGGACGACCTCCAAGGGATCGTATTAGCTGCGGCGCAAATCGCGCGAGACGAAGGCATAGACACCGCCGGCTACCGGCTGGTCATTAACTCAGGCCGGCATGGAGGACAAACAGTCGAGCACCTCCACCTCCACATCCTCGGCGGCCGCACGATGACCTGGCCACCGGGATAACCTTATTTAGAAGGAAATCGCGCCACACCAGTACCACTGTACACGGCCGAATTCTTCATAGCGATTGCAGACATTTTTTCGATGCGGTGTTCAAGCGAGATCGCCGAGTGGTGCTCAACTTTTTCGGCGATGAGCACGAAGTCGGCACCTTGGAACTCGCCGTCATCAGTCGGCTCGTAGTACCTCAAGTCGTAACCGCTCCTTTCAATCTCCTTCGAAACTTGCTCGAGTCGATCCCGGTGTCCAGTGAAGTAATAGCACCACCGTAGTTGTTGGTTGGGGTCAAGACCGGTTTTCTGCATGGATGCCATGATTTGCGCCGCTCCCGATGATTGTTCCCTAGAATCTGTGTCCATGACTTCGTTTGCATGATTTGAACCGCAACCCGCTAATGTCAAAACTGCAAACGTCGCGAATCCGAGGATGACCGAAAGTCTAATGGTTGTCATCATTGTCCTCCCTTTCCAAGATTTCCTGGGCATTTCTCATAAACTCGTCCGGTTTTAATTCCTTCAAGCGCGCCTCGATTCTCTCGCTAATCTCCGAAACTTGCTCCTCAGTCGGCGAGTTCTGCAGGATTTCGAGGTCCTTCTTGTCCTGCTCACACATATCGATAAAGACTTTAAGCAGCGGATGAGGGGGCTGAGCCTTCAAGCGAAAGAGCATGTGGTCGGCGACGGCTCGACCGGGCTTCTGCATGCAGGCAAAATTAAAATCATCGTCCGTGAGAGGTCCACTTTCTGCCTTCGATTCACGTCCCTCAGTGAGAATCGCAAGCAACTCGTCAACCTCTTGCTGAATGTACGACTCCTTTGCCTCGTCGGAAACCTCGACCGGTTCGGGCCATCCATTCTCCCCTATAATCTGCCGAAAAGACTCCGGCATTGTCTCCAAGCGCGCCCTTTTCTGCTCATCAGTAAGAGGTTGCCTCGCGACATTCGCTAGGCCGGGTTCGAACATCTCCCGAACACGCTTTTCTACCTCCGCTCTAAGGCGTCGATCATCCATGCTCCACTAAAGATACTTCAGATGAACGACAAATGTGCGCTATGCGACGCCATCCGCTACGAAACGGCCCGCCAAATCGTAGCCACCAGGAAACAAACCACAAAAGCGAGCACAAGCGGCAACAGAGTCGCCACCCAAGTCCACTTCTTACTCCCCGTCTCCTTATAAATCGTCCAAATCGTCGTGCTACAAGGATTGTGCAAAAGCGAGAAGAGCATCAGGCAAATCGCCGTCAGAATTGTCCACTCGTGCTGCACAACAAGCAGATTCTTCAAATCCACCATGTTATCGATTTCGATCATCCGGTCGACGTTCATATAAGCCATCAACATCGTCGGCACAACAATCTCATTCGCGGGAATCGCGATAATATAAGCCAGCAAAATCACCCCGTCCAAACCGATTGCATTTCCGAGAGGATCCAAGAATCCGGAAACGTGAGCCATCACGCTGAGATCACCCACATAAATATTGCCCATGATCCATGCGACGGCGCCGCATGGTATCGCCCAGACAATCGCGCGCCACAGAACAAAAAGCGTCCGGTCGATCAGCGACGTGTACATAACACGCAGCACCTGCGGCTTTCGATACGGAGGCATTTCGAGAGCGAAAGCCGAAGGCTCGCCTTTCAGCACGGTGCGCGACAAGGCGCCCGAAACAAGCAGCGCAACCAAAATTCCGAATATCACAACGCCGACGAGAGTAGACGCCGCAACAACGGAACCGATCTCCGGCGCGAATGCAGCAGCCACAAAAACCGTGGCGAGCATGATAAGCGTCGGCCACCTACCATTACACGGCGCAAAATTGTTTGTGATAATCGCGATGAGCCGCTCACGCGGCGACTGGATAATTCGCGTAGCAATCACACCCGCGGCATTACACCCGAAGCCCATCGTGTGCGTCAGCGCCTGCTTGCCGTTACCGCCGGCGCTTTTGAACATGCGGTCCATATTAAACGCGACTCGCGGCAAATAGCCCATGTCCTCCAGCAGCGTAAACGCCGGGAAGAAAATCGCCATCGGCGGCAGCATCACGCTGATCACCCATGCCAAGCCGCGATAAATGCCGTGGACGAAAAAGCCTTC
>JAICHC010000684.1 GCA_025922795.1 Candidatus Binatia bacterium
AAAGGGGCATTGGACCAAAGTCCAATAGAGCGATTTTGAACTGATTTGTTAGCAAATTCAGTTGAAGGGGCGCGACGAGCGCTCGATCGACAACTGCTTTTCACGCGGTTCCGTTATTCATCGCGAAGTGTTCTCGCGCTCGCTCAGCTGAGGCATGGAGCGACAGGCGAGCCGTCAAACCGGAGGAATCATGAGAGCTGAAAGCGGTAAAAAATCCGAGGCCGAATCACGGGACCTCGATAGCCATGAGAAAATTCGCACCGGGCTCGGAGCCGATGCGATCGCACAAGCCCTCATCGATAACCTGCACTATCTTCAAGCCAAGCTGCCGCAGCATGCCACGCGCAACGACTGGTACATGGCCCTTGCCTATACAGTCCGCGATCGCATGCTTGACCGCTTCATCAAGACTGTAGAAACGATCAGTGCCCCGGAAAGCTCCGCCAAGATCGTCGCTTATCTCTCGGCTGAATTCTTGACCGGGCCGCATCTGGGTAACAGCCTCATCAATCTCGGCATCTGGCAGGCGGCGAACGAAGCGGTATCCAGATTCGGGCGAAATCTCTTTGAGCTGCTCGAACAGGAAGAGGAGCCGGGCCTCGGCAATGGCGGCCTCGGACGGTTGGCCGCCTGCTACATGGATTCGCTGGCGACCCTCAGCGTTCCTGCCATCGGCTACGGCATCCGCTACGAGTTCGGCATTTTTGATCAAGCGATTCGCGACGGCTGGCAGGTGGAGCTTACCGACAAGTGGCTGCGCTTCGGCAATCCCTGGGAGATTGTCAGTTCGGAGGTGAATTTCAACGTGAGCTTCGGCGGCCGCACGGAGCACTACTACGACGACCAGGGCCGTTACCGGATGCGCTGGCACCCGGAGAAGGTCGTGAAGGGCGTTGCCTATGATACCCCCGTGCCCGGTTACCGCGGACCGACTACCGACCTGCTGCGCTTGTGGAAAGCCGAGGCCACCGAATCCTTCGATTTCGAAGCGTTTAACGTCGGCGACTACTACGCCGCGGTGGACGAGAAGGTGATATCGGAAACCATCTCCAAGGTGCTTTATCCGAATGACGAGCCTGAAGCGGGAAAACGACTGCGGCTGGCGCAGCAGTATTTCTTCGTCTCCTGCTCACTCCAGGACATGATTCGCATGCATTTGTTACGAGGCAAAAGGCTCGAGGAGTTCGATTCCTATTGGGCCGCGCAGTTGAACGACACCCATCCCTCGATTGCGGTGGCTGAGCTGATGCGGCTCCTGGTGGACGAACACCTGATGGACTGGGATCAAGCCTGGGCGATCACGCAAAAGACCTGCGGTTACACCAATCACACGCTGCTTGCCGAGGCGCTGGAGAAGTGGCCGCTGGAGCTTTTCCGCAAGTTCCTGCCACGCCATCTGGAGATTATTTTTGAGATCAACCGCCGTTTTCTCGACGACGTGCGCTCGCGTTATCCCGGAGACGATGCGTTGCTGTGGCGGCTGTCGCTGATCGATGAATCCGGAGAAAGATATGTGCGCATGGCGCACCTGGCCAGCGCAGGTAGTCATGCGATCAACGGGGTGGCGGCGCTCCATACCGAGCTGCTCAAGCAGACCGTGCTCAGAGACTTCTACAGAGTGGCGCCGGAAAAATTCTGCAACGTGACCAACGGCGTGACGCCGCGCCGCTGGATCGCGCTGAGCAATCCCAAGTTGAGCGCGCTAATCACCAGCAAAATCGGCGACGGTTGGGTGTCGGATCTCGAGGAGGAGCTCAAACGGATTGAAAAGTGGGCCGACGATGCCGCTTTCCACAGAGAGTGGCAGACGGTCAAAGCCGAGAACAAACGATCCCTGGCCGATTTTATCAAGGAACGCACCGGTATCGTCGTCGATCCGCGCTCTCTCTTCGATATTCAGGTCAAGCGCTTGCACGAGTACAAGCGCCAGCACCTGAACGTGCTGTACGCAATCACGCTGTATAACCAGCTCAAGCGCAATGGCGCCGTCTCGGCGGCGCCGCGCACGGTCATTTTCGGCGGCAAAGCCGCTCCCGGTTATCGCATGGCCAAGCTGATGATCAAGCTGATCAACTCCGTGGCCGCCGTCGTTAATCAGGATCCAAAGGTCTCCGAGTCGCTCAAAGTGGTGTTTATGCCGGATTTCAACGTCAAAAACGGTCATCGGGTCTATCCCGCGGCCGATCTATCGGAGCAGATCTCCACGGCGGGCAAGGAGGCCTCAGGCACAGGCAACATGAAATTCGCCATGAACGGCGCGTTGACCATCGGCACGTTGGACGGCGCCAACATCGAGATCCGCGACGCTGTGGGCCACGAGAATTTCTTCTTGTTCGGCTTGACGGCGGAAGAAGTGACCGAGCGAAAAGCAAGCGGCTACAACCCGTGCGCCATTTACGAAGCAAACCCGGCTCTGCGCGAAACCATCGATCTCGTTGCTTCGGGATTTTTCTCCAATGGCGATCGCGAGCTTTTCCGCCCCCTGGTGGACTCGCTGCTCTATCACGATGACTACATGCTCTTCGCCGACTACCAGCCTTACGTGGATTGCCAGCACCGAGTGAGCGAAGCGTACCGCGATCAAAAAATTTGGACGAGGATGTCAATCCTCAACAGCGCGCGAGTCGGCCGGTTCTCGTCGGACCGCTCGATTCGGGAATATTGCCGCGACATCTGGAACGTCAGCCCGCTCATGACTCCATCGTAATTTGCAGTTAAGCAGGTCCTGAGGAAGGTCGAAGCTGTCCGCGCGGCAACGGCGGGAGTGAAACCGTAACTTATTTTATGAGCTCGATTGCTGAATCGGCGCGGAATCATCTTACGGCCGGCGCCACGCTCGCCGATGCGCTGGT
>JAICHC010000685.1 GCA_025922795.1 Candidatus Binatia bacterium
CGGGCGGACCATGAAACAGAATATGATCCAAGACGTCGCCTCGTCCGCGCGCCGCGGCAATGGCAACCTTGAGATTCGCTTTCACCTGCTCCTGGCCGACATACTCGTCGAACCCGCGCGGGCGAAGATTGACCTCGTAACTTAGATCTTCGTCGGTTTTGTTGCCGCTCAGCATGGACATTGCGCTCCCGCCCCGTCCGAAGGTCAGGGGCTCATGCGTCGGAGCGTTTCCTTCAGCACGTTCTCCAGCGAAGGGTCGCCCTTCTTGAGCACTTCCCGCACCATCTTTTCCGCCTCTGGTCTTTTATACCCCAGATTAACCAGCGCTGAAACTGCGTCGAGTAAAAGCTGCGAGCTGACGTCGGCTTTCGCGCTCTCGGCACCCGCTGGCGCGAGCGTGGCAAACCTGTCCTTCAACTCGACGATCATCCGTTCGGCGAGTTTTCTGCCAACTCCGGGGATCGCCACCAGGCGCACTTGATCTCCTTCTTTCAGTGCCCGCGACAATTCCTGAGTGGGGATGCCTGACAAAATATTGACCGCCAGCTTGGGGCCGATGCCGGACACGCCAAGGAGTAACAGGAAGAGCTGCTTTTCGGCCGGATCCTGAAAGCCGAAGAGCTGCAGCGCGTCCTCGCGCACATGCGTGTAAATTTGCAGGGTCACGGCTGCCCCGATCTCAGGCAACCCATAGAAGACGTTCAGAGGAATGAAAACTTGATAGCCGATCCCACCGACGTCGATAATCGCTTCGCCGGGAATTTTCTGCGCCAGGGTTCCGCTAATGTGCGCGATCACTTTAGAAGTGAGTCAAATCGAGACCTGCCGTGCGCACGCAGACTCAACGTTTGGCGGCCAGATCGAGGCAATCCCGCCAGCTAGTTTTGTGAACGCGTTCGTTCAATGGCTGAATTATGGCGGTTTGAAATGCCCGCCGGTGAATATGGCAGATGGCCGCAGCCAGTGCATCGGCGGCGTCGGCGCGCATCGCACCGCGCACACAGAGCAATGCGCTCACCATTTTTTGCACCTGTTGCTTGCTCGCCCGCCCGTATCCAACCACGGCCACTTTGATTTCCGCGGCGGAATACTCCGCAACGCCGAGTCGATGTTCCGCGGCCGCCAGCAGCGCAACGCCGCGCGCCTGGCCGAGCTTCAAGGCGCTCTGCACATTGCGCGAAAAAAAAACCTTCTCAAGACTCACCGCGGTCGGGTGATAGTGCTCGATGATCTCGTGCAGGCTGCGATAAATCTGGCTTAAGCGCTCAGCCAAGCAAGTCGATGCCGAAGTCCCAATGATCCCGTGCGATTGGTGGCGGAGCTGGTGCCCTTCACATTCGACGAGTCCCCAGCCCGTGACCAGGGAACCAGGATCGATGCCGAGAATAGTTTCGCGATCAGGCCGCCGGGCGCTGCTCTTTAGCGTCGGCGCCACCTATTTAGCTCGCCTTCTCCATGAGTTCGGTGGGGATATTGAAGTTGGCCGACACACTCTGCACATCGTCATGATCCTCCAGCTCTTCAGTAAGCTTTAGGATCTGCTCGACGTTTTTGGCATCGATGTCCACGGTGTTCTTCGGCATGAGCGTCACCTGGGCGCTGGCGACGGCGATTTTTTCTTGATCGAGACTATCTTTAACTGCCGCGAACGCTTCCGGCGAGGTTACCACCTCGAAGATTTCGTCCTCTTCTCGGACATCCTCGGCGCCTGCTTCGAGAACGATTCCCATCAGCCGTTCTTCATCGACCTGAGACTTCTCCACCGCGATCAACCCCTTGTTATCGAACATCCACGAGACACAACCGGTCTCACCCATGTTGCCGCCATGCTTGGTAAACAGCCGGCGAATCTCCGACACCGTGCGATTCTTGTTGTCGGTCAAAACCTGGGCGATAATCGCCGCGCCGCCGGGGCCATAACCCTCGTACTGGATCTCTTCGTAGGTCACACCCTCAAGCTCGCCGGTGCCCTTCTTGATCGCGCGCTCGATGTTTTCGTTGGGCATGCTGTTGCCGCGCGCCGTCAGCACCGCAGTGCGCAAGCGCGGGTTGGCATTGATATCGCCGCCGCCCATACGCGCCGCTACGGTGATTTCTTTAATGAGCTTGGTGAAGATCTTGCCCTTCTTGGCGTCTTTGGCGGCCTTCTTATGCTTGATCGTGCTCCACTTCGAATGACCGGACATATCTTAACCTTCCACTTAATTGCGCTCGTAACCTAACACAATCGCCACGCCGGGTAAACCATTTGCCTACGTTCAAGGCTCAAGGTTTGAAGTTCAAGGTCAGACAGTAAAAGCTTTCTGACTGAGAGAATGCCGTTCGATTCAGGATTAACCCATGCGGATTGGCTTTTTTACCGGCGCGCTTTTCGCTATACTCCGCCACAATGGATCAGCCTGTGCCGCGAAGCATTTTTGATTTCAGCCCTAGGATCGTGCAGCGACTTGGCAACGCGCCTTTATTTTTTGCGCTCGCGTTCGCAATCGGCTGCTCGGTGCCGCCGGCCAAAGTACGCGTGCCGGCGCCGGCGCCAACCGGACTAAGCCAGACCGGCATCGCCTCCTGGTATGGACCCGGCTTCCACGGCAAGGCGACGGCAAGCGGTGCGATTTACAACCAACACGATCTCACGGCCGCCCATCAAACCTTACCCCTTGGCACTCGGGTCAGGGTGACGAATCTCGAAAACGGCAGCAGCACCGAACTGACGATCAATGACCGCGGACCATTCGCCAAGGGCCGGATCATCGACCTTTCGTACACGGCGGCCCAGGCGATCAATATGATCGGGCCGGGCACGGAGTTGGTGCGCGTCGACGTGTTGAACAGCCCGGTTAAGCTTC
>JAICHC010000686.1 GCA_025922795.1 Candidatus Binatia bacterium
CGCGCTCGCAATAACGTAAATCCGTACAGTGCCGGGAATTTGAAGGTCCGTTCCTTTGCCGTCGGTGTGCGCCAAACAGCCGCGCTTCTGCCAGTACTCCGTTGACGTTTGCGTGTGAAAAACCAGCGGGTCGGTCCTTGGACGCTTGAGAATACCGTCGCGTCTCCCCGTCTGCGCATCTTCGATCACGTTGTAAGCGTGGGGAAAGAGCTCGGGATCGAGCTGGTTGGTATGTTGCTGGGACGAATTTGCCGGACAGGCGAATTCATAGTTCAAAAATAATCGGCCGCCGCCGGCGACATGGGGCGCAACCGCATCGAACACTTTGCGATGCGCTTCGTCCTCGTTGAATCCATGATAGACGAAGTCGCGCAGATAGCGCCCGCTTTGCGAGCGCCCCCAGGCATAGGCGCGGCTGATGCCGAGCGTTCCTCCGGCGGCGGCGAGCGGATTCGGTTTGCCGACACTATCCGCGGCACGGTACCGCAAAAAAGAGACAAAATCGCGGGTGACCGCAAAACCTAATCCGAGCACCAAAGGGTCTTGGGCCGGATAGATAAACTCATAGATATGGCCGGGTTTAAAACCCGCGCGCAGATAGAGATCCGTCCAGCTCGGGATGACCTTCTCTTTGTCCGTGCGCGGATCTTTCACGCACGTCGCAAACTCCCATTCCGTCCGCGGGATGGAAATTCTTGGACCGTAGGATTTCTCGCGCACGGTGAGCGTGGCTTCCGACTTCTCGTGCGATGCGGTGGCATAGCTTTTTACTCGATCATCACCGCTCAGTGGCTGCGATTTGACGCCTTTTCGGTCGACGACGATTTCAGTGCGAACTTTGCGGACAATCGCTTTGCGCCCGTTCGTAGCGACCGGCACCTCCAGTACGAGCCCATTTTTAACCGGCACGAGATCGGCCTGCCAGCCGCACCAGACAATCGTGTACCCTTGGCGCATGAGAAATCCATTGCCGGCATCGGCCAGCGTGCTGGGATCGTTGGCCGCGGGCGCGTCGTTGAGAAAACTCAAAATGCGCTTGCTGCCACGGTTAGGCGCGTCGAAGAAGATCTTGCCGTTGCCGCACGCCAGGTCGACTGGCTTCAAAATGCAGAAATCACTGCAGTACTCGACTCTGCCTCGGCGATTACGCGGCGCCTGGTCGAGATTGACAATGATTCTGTTCAGCCGGTTTTTGGGATCAACTTCGCCGTAGATTTTTCCGACGAGCTTTTCGTAGGAACCGGTGATGGGAAATGCATGACCTCCGGCAAAAGTCTTCCGACGTTGAACGATGATTCGCGTGATCATTGATCTGTTCCCCAACGATGCTCTACCCGCAGGGTGCAAGCCTGTCAAGAAAATTGCACCACCCGGTGCGCCCATGAGATTTGCGTCAACGCGGCTAAGTTGTTAAGAGAGCAAGCACGTCTATTTCATTGGCGGGAGAAACGTATGTTGGAGAAAACCACCAAATACCTGATGGTTTTTATTGTTGCTTTTCTCCCCGCCGTGCTCCGTGGCGAACTCGCCATGGCGGCGGGAGTGCAGCGCTCGCCGGAATGGGACAAGACCGTCGAGGCGGCCAAAAAGGAAGGAAAGATCGTGATCGCGATTCCGCCAGAGGCGCAACTGAGACGAGAAATGGAAGTTGTTCTTAAGCAGAAGCTTGGTTTAGAAACCGAGCTGATGCCCAATCCCGGGCCGAAAAACGCCAGCAGGATCGCGGCCGAGAAAAAAGCGGGAGTGAATTATTTCGATGCGCTGATCGTCGGCACGGGCACAGCCGTGGGACTGGCCCGTGACGGAATGCTCGAGCCACTGGAGGGCAAATTCGCGGAGACGATATTTCAATAAACCGGGCCTAATATTCAACTTGTTTAGAGAGGGAGACGATATCAAACCGAGGGGAGGAATCGCTCATGTGGACAAAAAGGATTTACGCGGTGGTGCTGTCATTGCTGCTCGGTGCCTGTATCCAGCAGTCAGATTCGAGCGCGGCGTCGGCCGGCTTGACCAAGATCCGCGTCGGTTATCCTTCGCCGAGCGCAAGCATGTATCCGCTGTTTGTCACCAAAGAAGCGGGAATCTTCGAAAAATACGGCCTGGATGCCGAGCTCGTTTATGTTCAAGGCGTGCAGATGGTTCAGGTGCACACTGCGGGCCAACTCGATTTTACCAGCACCTCGGGCATCGTCACCTTGCAGTCATCAGTGAATGGTTCGGATCTGATACTCTTGGCCAACTCGATCGAAAGCCACTTGATGAAAGTGATCGCTCATCCGAGCATCGCGACTCCCGCAGAACTCAAGGGGAAATCGATCGGCGTTACCCGCTTCGGCTCGCTCACGGATCTTGCGCTCAGGCCGGTGCTCGAGCAATGGAAGCTCGAACCGAATAGGGACGTGAGTCTGGTTCAAATCGGTCGCCTGTCGGACATCGTGCCGGCGATTCAACAAAGGAGAATCGCCGCCGGCATGCTGTCGTTTCCGACGTCTTTTTTTGCGGAAAAACTGGGGCTCAAGTCACTGTACGATCTGTCCGAGTCGGGCATCGAAGTGCCGACCACAACCATCGCCGTAAGCCGAGCGTATGCCAATTCGCATCGGGATCTGGTGCTGAGATATATGCGGGCCTATCTGGAGGGAACGCACCGGCTACTCACCGACCGGGAAATGGGGATCAAGGCGTTGAAAAGATACGGCGGTATCAACGATCAGGAATTACTCGCGGCGACCTATGACTTATTCACGTCGAAGTACATCAAAAAGGTTCCCACGCTTACCGTCAAGGCCGTCGAGAACGCGCTCCAACTCGTCGGCGAAAGCAATCCCAAAGCCAAGAGCCG
>JAICHC010000687.1 GCA_025922795.1 Candidatus Binatia bacterium
GACAATTTGGGAGCTGTGGGAAAACGGGCACGTCGGCGAGCTGGCGGCCTTTAGCCTGGTCATTGCGATTGGTACGATCATCGTCGGATCGGTGTTTCTAAAGCTCGCGCAGCGCCATGGACTGCAGGACTAAGAACCTGATTTATAGCGCCGGGTGTTTTAAAAAAGAAACCAGAAACCAGGAACCAGTAACAGACTCATCGGAGATCCAATCATGGAATTCCATATCGTCGACGCCGATGCGCATCACCTCGACGGCCCGGCGTACAAAAATTACTTACCGGAAAAATATCGCGCGCGCAGCGGCCCGTACTTTCCCTCTTTCGGTTGGGATATCTTTTTGAATGGCACGACGGGACGAAAGCCGACCAATCCCGACGAATATTGCAAGGATCTCGACCTAGAAAAAATCGGCGTCGCCGTCGCCTACCCGAGCAACGCGCTCTCCATCGGTCTGGTGCGAGAGCTCGATCTCGCCACTGAGCTGGCGCAAGCATATAACAACTGGGCTTGTGAGTTTTTTAAAGGAAGCGGCAATCGCGTCCACTATGCGGCCGTCATTGCACCGCAGGTCGTCGCTGAGGCAGCGAAGGAAGTCCGCCGCGCGGTGACCGAAAAAGGCGCCGTCGGCATGATGATGCCGACCTATGTGCAGCAGGGGTTGGATCTCGGCCAGCCGCAATTCGATCCGATCTACGCTGAAGCCGAAGAGCTCGGCGTACCGGTTGGCTTTCATGCGACAGCCCAGGTTGCGGTCGGCAACACTCGTTTTCATAAGTATCTTGGCGTGCACATGACGTCACATCCCTTCGAGCAGATGCTGTCGATCGTTTCAGTTATCTCCAACGGCGTGCTCGATCGTTTCCCGAAGCTTAAAGTCGGATTTCTCGAAGCCGGCGTCGGCTTCCTGCCCTACTGGATGGAACGCTTTGATGAAAAATACCTGCTCCGCAAATCCGAGATGGAGCCTCTAAAGATGCTGCCGAGCGAATATATCAAGGATCATCGTTGCTATTTCACCTGCGAGGGGGAGGAATCCGCACTGCCGCTGGTTATCGAGCAATTCGGTGACGAATGCATGATGTATGCTTCGGATTATCCGCACTGGGACATGGAATGGCCGCACAGCGTAAGCCAGGTCGTGCGCCGCAAAGATATCGCGGATACAACCAAGCAAAAAATTCTCGCCGATAACGCAAAGGCATTTTACCGCTTCTCATAAGCAAGATCCTGATTCGCAGCTGCCTGAACGCAAGGTTTCTCGGCTGGCCAGTGACAAGATTGGAGTGCGCCAAACGACAGAAACGGGCTTTTCAAAATCTGCAAACGCACGGAGTAAAAAAAAACCATGCCCGATATCAAACTCATTGACTCCAACATTGACGAGAACAGCGGCATCGCATGGCTGACGCTGAACCGCCCGGAGAAGAAAAACGCATTGAGCATCGCCTTGCTGGCCGAGCTTTCCAGCATCCTGCGCATACTTGCCGACAACGACCAGATCCGCTGCATCGTCACCAGCGGCGCCGGCGAGTCCTATTCTTCCGGCCGCGATCTTTATGATATGCGCGGGCAAACTGGCCGCCGCCGCACAGGCGCTTTCGGCGGCGTCGCCGAAATCGTCGACATGATGCGCAAGCTGCCGCAGGTCACCGTCGCCAAGGTCCGCGGCTGGTGTCTCGGGGGCGGACTGGCCATGATCAACGGCCACGATCTTGTCATCGCCGCCGACAGCGCCAAATTCGGCATGCCGGAAGTCATCCGCGGCAGCTACGGCGCTACCGCAACGCCGTCGCTCTTCCATGCTGGAATCCCATTCAAAAAAGCATTCTACATATCACTGACCGGGAGAAATCTGACCGGCGTAGAAGCCGAGCGCCTAGGCTTGGTCTCTGAAGTCGTGCCGGAAAAGGAGCTCGACAGCCATGTTGAGAGGCTAGCCAAGGAGCTCGCCAGCCGCAACGCTGCCACTTTGGAGAACGCCAAGATCGCCGCGTACATGCAAAAAGATTTACCGTTCGATATGGCGCTGCGCGCCGATGACTTGGTCCAACATCGTCTACGCTACTACACCAACCCACTCAACGACGTGGAAGGTTATCTCCACTCCCAAAAAGGCGGCGGCACGGTCAAGTACGTAAAGCCGGAAGATAAAAAGTAATCGCACGTGATTGAGTCGCAGGGACTCCCAAATAGAGGTTGAATCCGCGCAGTTCAGTTTTGCTTACGTCCCGTTTCGCGCACCTCCAGGGTCACGCAGGCAATTTCTCACGGCGGTTAGCGCAGCACTTGCCGCTCTGCGAGATCGCGGATTTCCGCGAGCGGCATACCGAGGACGGCGCCAAGCACGGCTTCATTATCTTGGCCGGCGATATGAGATTCGCCGGCTGGCGAAAACCCATGCCGGGTCAAACGAACTGACGTGCCGGCCCGCGTAACCCAGCCCACCTTCGGATGGAAAATTTCGCGCGCGAATCCGCGCTCACGCAGGTGCGGGTCATGGTAGAGGTCCTCGGCCGTCTGAACAGCACCGGCCGCGATACCGGCGCGCTGCAACATCATCATGATCTGATGCGGCGTGTAATTCGCCGTCCACTTGTTGATCCAGTAGTCGAGCTCTCGACGATGTGTAAGCCGCGCCGCCGGCTCGGCGAACCGCTGATCGGTCAACCATTCCCGGTGCCCGGCGATCTCGCAAAAGCTACCCCATTCATCTTGCGATTGGATCGCAATCACGCACCAAGCCATGACGAGCAGGCCTCCACCTACAGCGCCATCGCCCGCACCTTGGGGCCGGCGCGTAATCTGGTGGTGCGAACCCTGGATGTCGGCGGTGACAAA
>JAICHC010000688.1 GCA_025922795.1 Candidatus Binatia bacterium
ACATCGACGCGCTCCGCCGCTTCCGCCGCGCGGCGAATTTCATCCATGGCATTGCCCTGATACGGCGTCGGCATCGCCTCGAGGCCGGAATCCATCCAGGCTTTGATCACCGGGCTGCGGTAGTGGCGCGCATAGTGACCGCTGGTGTACGCCGTGCGCACGAAGTCTTCGGAACTGCCGCTGAGGATCTGCTTTTTATAGACCGGATGGATGCCGCACTCCTTGGTGACTAAAAACGCCGTGCCGCACCACACACCGACCGCACCCAACGCCAACGCCGCCGCGACCCCTCGACCGTCCGAGATGCCGCCCGCGGCAACGACAGGTTTAGGCTTGATCGCATCGACGATTTGCGGAATGAGCGGAAAGTTGCCGATGGTTCCGGTATGGCCGCCGGCTTCGTAGCCCTGCGCAATGATCACGTCGGCGCCCTTGCGCGCGTGACTGAGAGCGTGCTTCACCGCGCCGGCGAGCGCCATCACTTTGATGCCCCGCTCATGCGCCAGCGGCACGACTTCGGCGGTGTCGCCGAGCCCGATGATGAGAATCGGAACATTCTCTTCGAGAATGACTTTCAACTGCTCGCGGGTCGCCGCCGGGGTCTTGACCCAGCTCTTTCGATCCGGCGGCTGCGGCTTTAAACCCAGTTTCGGGATAATCTCGTCGGTGAATTTTGCGTGTTGGGGAAATTTTTCCTGGATCTCTTTCTTGACTTCGTCCGGATCGGGAATCTTCACGTCCTCCATCTTGGGTAGTGTGATATCGACGCCGAAAGGTTTAGCGGTCAGCTTGCGCACCGCGCGGATTCGTTCGCGAATGACTTCCGGCCGTATCGAGCTGCCGCCGATGCAACCGAGACCTCCGGCATTGGACACCGCGGCAACCAATTCCGGCGGCGTGGTCATGCCTTCTTTGTCCCATCCCATGCCGGCTTGGATGATCGGGACTTGGATGCCGAGCAAATCACATAGTGGTGTGTGCAAAATCATAAGCTCTTCCGTTCAAGACAATCTTCGGCCATCGCGCGAGAACCGTGGTTTACTCTTTCTCGGTAACGGCCATCCTGTAAGACTCACTTGCCCGCTGTTTCGAAACGTAGCCCAACTCGACGTCGTGGTTTATCGACGCCGTATCGCGCATGGAAGGATTGCCGAACCCACCCCCGCCCGCCGTGAGAAACGTCACGCTCTCATCGCGACGGACCAATAAATGGCTGAATTTTCCCGGCAGCACTTCCATACTACCGTTTCGCTCGATGATCGTTTCATTGACGGCGCCTTGCTCGCCGCCGAGCAAGCCCCAAGGCGGGCATTTGATGCGGTCAGTGTTGCGGCTGAGAAAACAATTTTCGAGCGCCTTGACTGTAACTTCGACGCCCACGCCGCCGCGATACTTGCCGGCGCCGCCGCTGTCGGTCCTCAAAGCGTGGCGTTCATAGAGCAGCGGGTAATAAAGTTCCTGCAATTCGATCGGTGTGTTCTTGACGTCTCCCTGGCACATGGACACCGACGCCGACGCGCCGTCTTCGAAGGGACGGCCGCCCCACCCCCCGCCGATGATGTTCTGGCAAACGTAGCGTCGTCCGGTTTTCGGGTTGTTGCCGAATATGGCATAGCCGCCCATGTCGCCTTTATGCGCCGCCGGAACACGCTCCGGCAACGCCGGCGCGAGCGCACGGAAAATCGTATCGAGCACCGTCGGTAATGATAAACTCCAGCCGCCGATCGGCGCCGGTCGGCGCGCACTCAGTAGTTTGCCCGGCGGAAGAATAACTTTCAGCGCGCGGAAGGAACCTTCGTTCACTTCACGATCCGGCGAAGTGAGCGCCTTGAATGCGACGCGCGCCGCCGCCATCCCGCCGGACGAGCCGCAATTGATGAAACCCGGCACTTGATCGGCGATCCCGGAGAAGTCGATGGTCAACTCGTCGCCATCGACTTGGACTTTGACCTTGATCGGAATCGTCTTGGTCATGTCTCGGCCGTCATCGTCCAGGAACGACGACGCTTCATAGGCTCCGTCCGGAATCGCGCGCACCGCCTCGCGCACCAGTTTGTCGGTCTGGTCCCAGATCGTCTCGACGGCTTCGAGAAAAACTTTACCGCCGTACTTGCGGCAGATCTGTTCAAGCCGTTCTTCGCCCGTGCGGCAGCAGGCGATCTGGGCGCGCAGATCGCCCAACGACGATTCCGGGAAACGAATATTGTCTTCGATCAGGCGCAGCACTTCTGCGTTCGGCCGGCCTTCACTATAGATCTTGACCGAGCGGATCTGCAGGCCCTCTTCATAAACGTCGCGCGTATTGCTCGATCCGAAACCGGTGCTGCCGCCGCCGACGTCGATCCAGTGCGCGCGCACGGCGAGAAAGCAAAGGATCTTGCCGTTCCAGAAGAACGGCGTGTAAACAACCATGTTATTGAGATGCTGCCCGCAGACTTCGGGATGATTGACGAGAAACACATCGCCTGGGCGAATGGTTTCCAAGCCGTACAACTCGACGCCATCCCGCACCGCGACCCCGAGGTCGGCAAGGAATATCGGCAGCGCGCCCTCGTTCTGCGACATCGTCCGCCCTTCGTGATCGACGATGCCGACGCAATAGTCCTGGACCTCGTAGATCATCATGTTGTAGGCGGTGCGCTTGAGCACCGCCGACATCTCATTGGCGGCGGCCTTCAAAGCGCATCGAATGATCTCAACCGTAATCGGATCGATGAGCATGACTAGGCCAAGGACTCTTTAACCGCAAACGCGGCAAAGCCGCAATCAAAGTCAAACTGAATTTTCACCACGAAGTGATTCATGAGCTTACGCTCGCCTACAGAAGATGAAAATAGG
>JAICHC010000689.1 GCA_025922795.1 Candidatus Binatia bacterium
GATCCCTCGAGGAAACCATCCTGACCGAAATCATGGCCAATGCGCTCGATTCCGGCGCATCGTTAATTTCCTTTGCCTCTGACCCGGCGCAGAGCACGATGACGGCGGTAGATAATGGCTCAGGCATGCAGCGGCGCGAACTGGCGCGCTTTCACGACATCGCCGCCAGCAATAAAATTCGCGGCCAGGGCATCGGCTTTGCCGGTGTCGGGATCAAGCTCGGCCTGCTGGTCTGCGACGAAGTCCTGACCGAGACCCGGCGCGGCAAGAATCACGTGGCGAGTGCCTGGCACATGGCGTCACGCCACCGGGCGCCGTGGAAGTGGACAGCGCCGACGGGTCTGGTCGCCGAACGCGGCACCGCCGTGCGGCTCAAGCTGCGCAATCCGCTCTCGCCACTGCTCGATCCCGGCTTTCTCGAGGTTACATTGAGGCGCCATTTTGAGCCGCTGTTCGACCCGGCTTTCGATGAATTTCTCGCCGCGCAGTATCCCAAAGGCATTGCGATTCAAATCAACGGCCGGCGCTTGGAGAGACGACGTTCATCGGCATCACTCCAGGCGCCGCTGGAAATCCGGCTACTGCGCAAGCGCAAACCATCGGCGCTGGGCTATCTGTTTCGCGCCGAGAGCGCGCTTGCAGAAGACCGGCGCGGCCTGGCGATTAGCACTTACGGCAAAGTGATCCGGCGCGGTTGGGATTGGCTCGGCATGACGCCGACGGCGCCGGAGCGGATCGGCGGTTTGATTGAAGTGCCGGAGCTGGCGGCGTGCCTCACGCTCAACAAAGGCGACTTCATCCGCACCGGCCCGCGCGGCGCAACGTACCTGGGATTTCGCAAGGCAATCCAACAGGCGGTCACGACACAACTTGCCGAATGGGGCGACGCGCAACCGGCCAGCGATCAAGCGCCGCCGCGCGAGGTGCGCCCGCTGCAACGCGACCTGGCGCATTTGCTTGAAGATTTGGCCTGCGATTTCCCATTGCTCTCCAGCCTCGTCGAGCGGCGCGCTGGCGGTCAGAAGCGATTGCCATTCGGCGCCCCCGGCGCATACACCGACGGCCGTTCATTTCTCGCCGCAGCGGTCACCGCAGAAGTCGAGGCCGAAGAGGCCGCTGAAAACACAGCGCCCGGATCTGCCGAAACGGTCCAAGAGCATCCACAACCGACCGAAGCCGAGCCATCCAACCAATCGACGGCGGCAGGCACGACTCTACCGGCCGCCGGCGGCGCGCGCCGTCCGGCGCACTACGGACTCGATATTCAGTTCGATGATCGCCCCGACGAGCTCATGGTCGGGCGCTTGATTGAATCCACCGTGTGGGTGAATCGTGCCCATCCGGCTTATCGTCGCGCGCTCGCGTCGCGCGCTCTCGGCTATCACATCGCGCTCACGGTGGCATTGTCGCTCGCACCGCTGGCCGTGGAGGCGGCGCAACACAGCCAGTTCGTGCTCGCTTTCCTGTCGCGCTGGGGCGAAGCGATCAACAAGCCCGGCACGCGTCGAGCCAAGCACGACGGCTAGCGTCCTCGCACAACGATTTCAGAGGTCTCGGTTCAATCTCTGACGATGCTGCCGGCAGTGGTGGACACAGACGCCGCTTTCGCGGGATCGCGAAGAATCCCTTTCGGATCGTCGCCCTGGCGCGCCGCCTCGATCGCTTTTCTGAGCATACCCCGGAACATCACTACGCCTTTATCGGAAGTGACCAGATGCTCCAGGCCGTGGAGCGCAATCGGCCCTTGCCCTTCAACGGCCTCTTTATCGTCCGGATGCCGTTGCGTGTATTCGTAGCTGGTGTTTTTTCGCCCGCCGGGCGCGAGTTGTTCGCGGCCCGAAAGCATCTCCTGTTCGCCGTCGGGAAACCAACGAACGCTCGCGCCGAGTTGGTGCGTGTCGTCAATCGGCACGCAGAACGTGACCGCCCGCACCCGTTCGGTTTTCGGCTCGTCGGTATAGACCAGATGGACGTTCAGCGGCATGATCATCTCCCAGATGAGATCCCACCACTTGCCGTTCTCCAGCTTCCGTGCCAGCACAAAACGCATGCCCATGTCGGTTTCTTCGTAGCGCAACTCATCCGGATTGACGCCGTAGGTCTCGGACGGAAATTGCGGACCGCTGTGCAGCGTATGCAGCCAAAAGGTGTGTAACGCGTCCATCAGATTTTCTTCGGCCTGGAGCCAGTTGCAATTTACCGGCCCGCCGACTCGCGGCCCCATACGCGCCTTGAGGTGCCCGCCCTCTTTCCGCCAGACATCATAGATCGGAAATTCCGGCATCTTGTCGAGCGGCCCCATATAGGCGAACACCAGGCCGCCAAATTCGCGTATCGGATAGCAGGGATGTTGAATCTGTTTGAGAAAAGGATTGCCGGTGGGCTCGAGCGGCATTTCCAGTATTGTGCCCTCGACGTCATAAAGCCAGCCGTGGTAACAGCAACGAATGCCGCGCTCTTCGACCCGGCCGTACTCCAGTGAAGTACCGCGATGGCTGCAGCGAAAGAACAAGAGTCCCGCTCGACCCCGGCCGTCGCGAAAGGCGATCAAGTCCTCGCCGAGAATGCGAACCGGTTTCGGCACGTCTTTGAGATCGGCTGATAAACACACCGGCTGCCAGTACCTGCGCATCAACTCGCCGCAGGCTGTGCCTGGCCCGACCCGCGTGAGCCCGGCATCGGGTTCAGGAATTCTTAGACCATAAGCGCTCTTCATCATTCCATCCTCCAGGAGCGAGACACCCGCACAGCATTCCGATCCGCGCCCTCAACAACCTACCAATCAGCATATGCCAACTGTGACAAACTGGAGTCAAGGGAGAGATCCTGCGTCCCGA
>JAICHC010000690.1 GCA_025922795.1 Candidatus Binatia bacterium
GATTTCGAAGATCTCCGTCTCCCCCCGTTGTATCCGCCGGACGCATTCGGCGTCACTGATCGACTCAGAGTCCATCAATTCAGTGGTCTTAGACGGATTTTTCAATGAAAGGTTCCAATCTTATCGATCTTGGCTAGCTGCCTGGCGCGGTGAGTGACCCGGCCCCATGACCTCAGAGCAAAATGCCAAGCCTAGCCCCGGCTGTCTGCTCCAAGCCGTTCGTTCAGCTTAAGCACCCACGATCGTAGCTCTTCCGCAGTCCTCAAGTCGAAGGACAAATCCAGCCATATTATGCCGGAGCGGCTTGCCCAAGTCGATCAGCGCCGGCAATATTTTGCCGTCTACACTCCAAGAATGGCAAAGAAGTCCGGCTGTCTGCGCAGGAACTACCCAGCCTAGCAAAAGCCGCAGGGGCCTCAGCCAAATCATAGCACAAAAATCGTAGATCGCCGGTTAACGAGCACCGCGCGCAGCCTTGTCCGGTCAAACTGGTTCTTTCCACAGATGACTGAAATCCGTTGCGACGACCCGGTCGTACGGGACGGGGCCGGACAGCAAGCCGATATCTTGGGCGAACCGATTCATGCTGACAACTTTGGTGTCGGGAATATTGGGATCATAGTAAGGAAGGTCGCGGCGCACCAACTCGGCGATGAGCTCGGCTTCCGAGGGCGGAAAACGCTTCCTTCCGATCTCGGTGGCGAGGCTCACGTCGTTTTTGAGCGCCTTGTGCGCTTTCATCAGCGCGCGAATTGCGGCCCGAACCGACCGGGGTTCGTCCTTGATACGTTTTTCGGTCGCGACCAAAGCCGAGAACGTATAATCTCTTGCGCTTGGCGGTCCGTCGCCGCGCCGCACATCGAGCACCATGGTGCCGACACCCCGGCGCATTGCTACTTCGCAGCCCATGCCGTTGGCCCAGAAACCGTCGAGCTTGCCGTCTTCGAGAGCTTTCGCCGCAGAAAGGCCAAAAGAAACGTTAGGTCCCGCCGCGCCGGGAATCGGCATGATCTGCACTTTGTCTTTTTCCGGATCGATCCCGGCTTCAACCAGCATGCGTTGCAAACTCAGATCGACGCCGGGCGCGGCGCCGATACGTAGTCCTTTCACGATTTGCAGATCGCCGCGCTTGGGTTTGAGATCGCTGCGGATGACGAGAAACCAGTAGGTATGCTGGCCCACGGCAGCGAGCAATTTAGCGCCGTGCCACTCGGGAAAGGCGAGCAAGGTTGCATGCGCCGAGCCGACGACAAAGTCGAGATCGCCATCGCGCAGGGCTTCAAAGGTCTTCGGAATCGGAAATAGCAAGTCGATGCGGGCATCGTAACCTTCAGCCTTGAAAAAACCTGCCTCTACCGCAGCAATGGCTGGAAAGTATGAATTCGAAACCAAGTCCGGCACGGCGATGCGTAGCATTACGTCTCCTTGTAACGATTTGAACGGCTTGAAGGTTGGAACGTTGTGAACTTTATCTTAATCTGACAGCGGCATGGTCCTAAATACATGCGGTTCGTGCCGAGCACGCGAAAGCTGTTCCCCTCACCGGTCGTGTCGTCGGCGAGCATTACGTCACCGGCTTTAAAGACTCTTTTGACACCGTTGCACGTTTTCAATCTCCCACGACGCGGACATGGTGACAAGATACTGGCGCTGCGACGCTGGATGCAGATCGAGACGGTACCCGGCGGCACGCAACGGAAAACCGCCATCGTCGCCGGCCGCGGATCGGTGGTGAAGATTTTTTGGCTGCCGCCGAACTCAAGCTCAATATTTTCAAAAGTAGGATTTCTGGTCGCTGCCGGTATAGACCCGGGTGATTTTCACTCTGCCCTCCTGATTGAAGTTAAATTTTATATTCCAAGCCCGCGGCTTTGATGCCTGCGACGACCGCCACTTCGTCTTCATCGGCACTGGCGCCGCTCGCGCCGGCGGCGCCGATGATCGTTTCGCCGTCCATGATCAGCACGCCGCCCGCGACCGGCACGACCTTGCCGGCGCTCATGTCGGAGAGGGCGCCCAGGAATGCGGTCATGTCTTTTAGTCGACTGCCCAGGTGGCGGCTCGATTCGCCCATGCCGACCGCGCCCCACGCTTTGCTGATCGCGATGGTCGGCCGCAGGATACTCGCACCGTCGTCGCGCTTGAGCGCTTTCACATGGCCGCCGTCGTCAAGCACGGCGACGCATAACGGGCGAATCTTGTTCGTTCGGGCGTGCTCCAGCGCCCGGTCGACGATTATCGAGGCCTTATCAATCGTGAGCTTCATCGTTGTCCTCGCTTTATTGGAGCCGGCTATGAAATGACGGCGACCATTTCATAGCCGAATCCGCCGTTTGTCCAACGCCTGCCGCCATTTGTCGCCGGCATGTTTTCCGAAGATCAATGATTTGTCCGCGGAAACGAGAAACCAGGAATTCGCCTTGAGTTCATCTTCCAATTGTCCTGGCACCCAGCCGGCGTAGCCCAGTGCAAAGAGAAACTGCTGCGGCCCCGTGCCGTTCGCAATCGCTTGAATCATTTTGATGTCCGAAGTCATGGCGATGCCGTTGGGCGATTTCAAAGCGCCCTCGACAGTTTTGTCGTCGCTGTGCAGCAGAAAACCCTGGCGGCTGCTCACCGGCCCACCGTAATGCACAGTGATTTCGCTCGGCGACCCGGTTGCTTCGGCACCAAATCCCTTGAGGAGATCGTCGATCGGACCTTTAGCCAAGGGCCGGTTGATTACCAGACCGAGTGTCCCGTCAGCATCGTGCTTGACCAGATAAATGACCGATGCGAAGAACCGCGGATCCTTCATCGCCTCGCTGGCCACGAGCAGCTTGCCGGCCATCGGC
>JAICHC010000691.1 GCA_025922795.1 Candidatus Binatia bacterium
ATTGCAGGGTTCCGGCAAAACAACGACCTTGGCCAAGCTCGCCCGGCATCTCAGGAAGGATAAAAAACGCGTTCCATACCTCGTCCCTGCTGATATCTATCGTCCGGCCGCCATCGAGCAGTTAAAGATCCTTGGCCGAGAGCTCGAGCTACCGGTTTATGACGCGGATCCCGAAACTTCGCCGGTCGCGATCTGTCAACGCGCGCTTCAGGAAGCCAAGCAAAAGTTTTGCGACGTCATGCTCATCGATACCGCCGGGCGGTTACACATCGATGACGAACTCATGCAAGAGCTGGCGTCGATCAAAGACGCGGTGCGGCCGCATCAGATTCTGTTCGTCGCCGATTCGATGACTGGCCAAGATGCCGTCAACCAGGCCAGGGGATTCGACGACAAGCTTGGGCTATCGGGCATTATTCTCACCAAGCTGGACGGCGACGCCCGCGGCGGGGCCGCGCTGTCGATTCGCCAGATGGTCGGCAAGCCTATTTTGTTTTCCGGCATCGGCGAGAAACTCGATGCCTTGGAGCCGTTTTATCCGGATCGCCTGGCGTCACGCATTCTCGGCATGGGCGACGTGCTCTCGCTGATTGACAAAGTTCAGCAGCACGTCGAGCAGAAGGAAGCCGCACGGTTGCAGCAGGCGTTTCAGAAACAGCAATTTACCCTCGAAGAGTTTCAACTCCAACTCCAGCAAATCAAACGGATGGGGCCGGTCGGCAACTTGCTGGAGATGATCCCGGGTGGGAAAAAGCTCGCCACGCAAGTCGACTCGGATAAGGCCGAGCAAGAATTGAAGCGCGTCGAAGCCATCATCAACTCGATGACGCTGCAGGAGCGCCGCAATCCGGCGATTTTAAACGGCAGCCGGCGGCGACGCATCGCTCAGGGCAGCGGCACGACTGTGACCGATATCAATCGATTGATGAAACAATTTTTAGAGATGAAAAAAATGATGCAAAGGGTCAGCAAAGGCGGCATGCGCTCGCTGCTCGGCCGAATGCCCAATCCTTTCCATTAAAAGAGAAGGAACAACAAGCATGAGCGTGTCTATTCGAATGAGCCGGCATGGGGCGAAGAAAAAACCTTTCTACCGTATCGTCGTGAGCGACCAGCGTTATCCGCGCGACGGTCGTTACATCGAACAGGTCGGCACTTACGATCCGCGGGCCAAGACGGGCGGAGTTAAATTGAACCGCGACAAGATCGACGCGTGGATCAAGAAAGGCGCCAAGCCCTCTCAAACCGTCTCCCAGTTGATCAAAAAAGAGCGCCAAGCCGGGTAAGGCTTTTCATGAAGGATTTGGTTGAGTACTTGGCAAAATCCTTGGTGAACAACCCCGCCGCCGTCGAAATCAATGAAACGAACAGCGACGGCACCTCGGTTGTGCAACTCAAGGTCGCCAAGGAAGATTTCGGAAGGATTATCGGCAAGCAAGGTCGCACCGCCAAGTCGATCCGTACGCTAGTCAACGCCGCCGCAGCCATAGCCAACCGCAAAGTCGTGCTGGAAATCTTCGAAGAGAAGTAGCGGCCGTCGCCGTGTGCGCCGATGGCTGAGTCGTTAGTCCCCCTCGGTGAAATCGTCACCACCCATGGGCTCAACGGCTGGTTGAAGCTTAATCCTTTCAACTTGAACACAACGGCGTTGTCGGCCGGGGTCGAAGTGGTTCTGCACAAGTCGGGAGCGCAAACCCTGCGGCGGATCGAGGCAAGCCATCCCCACCGCAACCAGTTGCTGGTGAAATTTCAAGAAGTCGACAACCTCGAGGGTGCGCTGACATACGTCGGTTCGACTCTCTCGGTCGGCGAGGCCGCGCTGGAGAGCTTGCCTCCCGGTCACTATTATCATTATCAGGTCGTCGGCTTTGAAGTTGTCTCCGTGAGCGGTGCGCGCCTCGGGACGATCTCGGCGATCATGTCGACGCCGGGCGGCGAGCTCTACGTCGTTAAAGGCGAGCACAAAGAACATTTGATTCCAGCGATTAAAGAATTTATCGAAAAAGTCGATTTCACCACGGGCAAAATGATCATAAATCCTCCCGACGGTCTGTTGGATCTCTGATCGCCTTAAAAGGCCGATGCCGAATTTCACCATTATCACTATTTTCCCGCAGATGTTTAACTCACCTCTCGGCCATAGCATCTTGAAGAAGGCGCGCGAGAAAGGTTTGATTAAAATGACCTTTGTTGACCCGCGCAACTACACGACCGATCGACATCGCAGCACCGATGACGCGCCCTACGGTGGTGGTCAAGGCATGGTCATGAAACCAGAGCCGTTAGTCGCGGCGATCGAAGATGCGAGGAGTAAAGCTCCCCAGGCGCGGGTGATCCTGCTGGCGCCGCAAGGACGTGTGTTCGATCAGGCGGCCGCGCGCCGTCTGTCCAAAGAGCAAGAAATCGTCTTAATCTGCGGTCGCTACGAAGGCGTCGACGAACGTGTCAAAGCGTTCGTCGATGAAGAAATATCCATTGGTGACTACACGCTGAGCGGTGGTGAGCCCGCGGCGACCGTCGTCATCGACGCCGTCGCTCGTTTGGTTCCCGGCGTTTTGGGCAACGCAATCTCCGCGGTGGAAGAATCTTTTACGGAAGATTTACTGGAATACCCGCAGTACACGCGGCCTGAGGACTTTCGCGCCATGAAAGTACCGGAGGTTTTGCTGTCTGGCGACCATGAGCGCATCCGTCGCTGGCGGCGTGAGCGAAGCCTCCTCCTTACGCGTGAGCGCCGGCCGGATCTTTATGTGCACGCAACCGAGGAGCGATCTGAACAAGCCGCCTGCGGAACGATCTCCTTCCGCGCTGCGGTGCGATCGACGTCAGACC
>JAICHC010000692.1 GCA_025922795.1 Candidatus Binatia bacterium
ACCATCGGACTTTTATCTTTAACATTCGAGAAAGGATCCCATGCCGCGGGTCCTTTCTCGATCTAAGTTTGCCCCTCTTCCGGATCATTTGAATCATAGCTCCTGAAAAAAGCGGAACCTTTCTTTTTTTGTGTTTTCGGTTGGTGGCGATCAGAAGCGGCACACCTTCATCGCGGGAACAGCGGGAGCTATTTGCGGTTAAAATGCGGTGACGGCGATGCGGGCAAGCGCTCCAGCGGCACAAATGGATTGACATTCTGCCGAAAAGAGAGTTACCCAACGGATATGGCTGCACATCTTGCGATGAGGTCGGGAAATCCGGTTCTGGGCGAGGGCACTTTCGGTAGAGAACGGGTTTTACCCGGGGCGGAGACTATGACGATTGCCGGCACGGTCAACAAGACCGCGCTGATATTCGCCATTCTGCTCGTGACCGCAACTTTTACGTGGAACCAGGGACCGGCTGCTGGCGCTCTCATCCTGATAGGCGTAATCGGAGGCCTCGTTGTAGCGCTCGTTACTGTCTTTAAGAAAACTTGGGCACCCATGACCGCGCCGATTTACGCGGGCCTCGAGGGATTAGCATTGGGCGGGATTTCCGCGGTTTTCGAGAGCCGTTATCCGGGAATTGTCAGCCAGGCGGTTTTTCTCACTTTCGGCACTCTTGCTGCACTCTTAATCGCCTATCGATCGGGCTGGATTAAGGCGACCGAAAATTTCAAATTGGGTGTTGTGGCCGCGACCGGCGGTATTTTCTTCGTCTACTTAATCAGCTTCGTCCTAAGTTTTTTCGGCGTGAGTATACCGCTGATTCACGGCAGCGGCGTTTTCGGCATCCTCTTCAGCGTTTTCGTCGTAGTCATTGCCGCTCTGAACCTCGTGCTCGATTTCGATTTCATCGAGCAAGGCGCCGAGCAGGGCGCGCCGAAGTATATGGAATGGTTCGCCGCATTCGGCCTAATGGTCACGCTGATCTGGCTTTATCTTGAAGTCCTGCGTCTACTCAGCAAGCTGCAACAGCGGCGTTAGATCGAGAGAAGGTTTCATCTCGCTCGTGACTTAACGGCAGCATGCCGGCGACGAATAAACCCCGGCTGGAGGTCTCTTAGCCGCTTTGATCATCGGCGGGTCTGATCCGAAAAACCGCGGCGTCGGATAGCTCGATGAGCTTTTCCATCGGCTCTTCAACCCTCTCCCCGATTGGATTCGGAGTAAGATAGCCGTCTTTTTGCACGATGATATATTTCGTGTGGTCGCCGTCATCGTCTTCTTTGACCCTGAAGTCGCTCAACCCGTGATACCAAAGATAAAAGTAAGTCGGATAATCGGCTGGGACGCTCGCGTAAACCTTATCCCCTTCCCATCAGCGCCATCGCAAAATATCCGGACACCGGCGCTTTCAACATAACCAACAGAAGCGAAACAATTCCCAAAAGTCCGATGCGCTTTCGCAATCGCCGCACATCTACTAAAAACATTACTCCTAGGGGAGCAAGACGAGTGCCAGCGCTCCGGTCCGCTGGGACATGCGTCGGCCACGGTTTGTTCAGAGTGACAAAAACTACCGGAGTCAAGCGTTCTACCGCACTTTCGTCACCGCTGAGACAAGTCTGATCTTCATCTGAATGCTTTTTGGGACATCGCGGAAGTAAGCACCGGTGCGCGGGCTATCTGTCAGAGCGAGCCGGCGGCTTGGGATGGCCAGTTCGGGCGACCTTATAATTGACATAGCAGCAAACAGTCCTCAGGCGAGGATTACCCCGGGTAACGCCGGACCACCGTTCCTTGACAATCCCTTTCGCTAACAGATAGATGAAAAGGAGCCGCGCACTTGGCATTGGTTGAAAAATTTAGACAGTAAGGAGATCCATTATGGCCGCCGAATTCGAAGACCACTGTTGGAAAGACGTCGTTACACCGGAGATCCTCAAAACCTATACGCCCTATCACCGAGAGACCTATATCGGTCAACGGCCGGCCCTCTTGGCTATCGACCTTTATAATCTCGCCTACGAAGGCGGCGCCAAGGAGCCGCACGAACTGGTCGACACCTATAAAAGCTCATGCGGCGTTTACGCCCACAATTCGATTCCACCGACGCAAGAGCTGTTCGCGCTGGCACGATCGTTAAAAATTCCCGTCTTTTACACCACCACCGAGACGCGCAAGGAAGCCAAACCGGACGCCGTTTACGCCACCAACCGTCAACGCGTAAAAATCGATCCGCAAGCTTTCGAGATCAAGGAAGAGTTCAAGCCTCAGCAAGGTGACGTCGTGATCTTCAAAGAACGCGCAAGCGGGTTTTTCGGGACTCCGTTAATCGCCCATCTGACGCAACTCGGCATCGACAGCCTAAGCGCAGGCGGCGAGAGCACCAGCGGCTGCGTCCGCGCGAGCAGCGTCGACGGCTACTCGCTCGGCTATCACGCGTCAATCGTCGAAGAGTGCGTTTTCGACCGCAGCATCCTGTCGCATAAAGTAAATCTCTTCGATTTGCATCATAAATACAGCGACGTCATGAAGCTCGAGGAGGTAAAAGAAAAGATCAAGCAAGAGCGGCCAAGAAAACCGAGCTAAAAAATTGGTTCCAGATGTTCCAGCCGTTCCAGGTGTTCCGAAGGTAGAAAATTCCGGACTCGAACGTTTGGAACTATTGGAACATCTGGAACTTTTGGAACCGACTTTTTGACCGATGTATTCAACCGCCAACGGTCCAAAAATCTACTACGAAGTCTCCGGCGAAGGTTTCCCCTTCGTCATGGTGCATGCGAACCCCTTCGATCACAACCTGTGGATGTACCAGATCGCGCATTTCTCCACTCACTTCAA
>JAICHC010000693.1 GCA_025922795.1 Candidatus Binatia bacterium
GAAACCCAAGCCGCCGGCATAGACTGGCCGGGAAACCATCGGCCAGGAGGTTGATTCTTCGGCGAACGTTTGCACATCGGGGTAATTCTCGTAAACCGCCATGTTGAAGCGTTTAAGAAAATCGATCGCTTCAAGGTTTTCCCTGCCGCCAAACCGGTTCGGTATCCATTCGCCTTCGCGGCGCGCGTAGTCCAGGTAGAGCATCGATGCCACGGCATCCACGCGCAGCCCGTCAATATGGTACTTATCGAGCCAAAACAGTGCGTTGCTGATCAGAAAGCTGCGCACCTCATGGCGACCGTAGTTGAAAATATAGCTGTTCCAATCAGGATGATATCCCTGGCGCGGATCCGCATGCTCGAAAAGATGGGTCCCGTCAAAGTACGCTAAACCATGCTCGTCGGCAGGAAAATGGGACGGCACCCAGTCAAGAATTACACCGATGTCGTTTTGATGCAGCGTGTCGATCAGAAACATGAGATCCTGCGGCGTCCCATAGTTGCCGGATGGGGAGAAATATCCCGTGATCTGATATCCCCATGAGCCGAAGAACGGATGGTCCATCAGAGGAAGAAACTCAACATGGGTAAAGCCCGTCTGTTTGAGATGGTCGACCAGCTGTGCTGCCAGCTCGCGATACGACAACGAGCGATTGCCCGCATTAGGCACGCGCCGCCATGATCCGACGTGCATCTCATAGATCGAGATCGGCTTGCCTAAACTGTTGCGCTCGCGTCGCTGCGCCATCCAGTTCTGATCGCGCCATGAATAGTCGAGGTCCCATACGATGGAGGCCGTTTTCGGCGGGATTTCGTTGAAGATCGAAAATGGATCCGCTTTTTCGGCGCGGTAACCCATGAAGCGCGAGCGCACGAAGTACTTATAGAGCGTGCCCTTGCCGACTTCAGGGATGAAGCCTTCCCAAATCCCGGAATTGGCCCGGTGACCGAGTGGATGGCTTCCTTTATTCCAGCCATTGAAATTGCCGGCAACCGACACCGCCTCGGCGTTTGGCGCCCATACTGCAAAATAGGTCCCGTCGCGGCCGTCGATCTTGGCGTGACGAGCGCCCAGTTTGCCATACAGTCGCACGTGCGTGCCTTCATTGAACAAGAAAAGATCGTCGTCAGTGATGAAACTTTCCGTCGCCGATACCGGCGATTGACTTTCACCACGCCGTGACTTGATAGCGATAGCGGCCTGGGGCTTTTCATTGCTCATTCGCAGCCACCTTTCCGGTGCATAGGTCGTTGGTTCACGTAGGTTCACGGAATATTCCGGGTATCTCAATCGAGGCGTTAATAAAATGACAGATTACGCGTTTGTTGTCATGCAGGCGTGAACGCGGGGAATGGTTTCGCCGGTGAAGATCGAGCCATACTTGAATTACCTCTACGTGCACAGTTGCCTCTCCGTCCGCGCCCGGGGTTTCGCCCTAAAAATTTATACTAATTGAATTTCGTTGTAAGAAAATAGCGTATGACGATTTTGCCGTGATGGCGTTCGTTCAGGATTCCGCCTCGGCAGCGATGGCTGGACCGACTGCTCTCGGCGCCGGAATTTCCCCCGCAACGGGCGGTATTAGCGGCAGCTGGATCGTGAAAGTTGTGCCCTCGCCAGGGCGGCTTTCGACTTCAATCTTGCCGCCGTGGGATTTGACGATGCGGTCGCAAATCGGCAGACCCAAGCCTAAGCCGCGTCTTTTCTTCGAGGTAAAAAACGGCTGGAAAATGCGCGGCAACACGTCGGCATCGATTCCGCTGCCGGTGTCTGCCACCGTAATCGTAACCGCCTGGCCCCTAGCGGCTGCCGCGCCAATTGTCAGCGTGCCGCCATTCGGCATGGCGTCCACCGCATTCAAGCTCAAGTTGAGCAGGATCTGCTGCAGCTGCTGCGGATCGGCATACATTTGCGGTAATCGGTCGGCGATCCGTATGGCCGTCTCCACCTTGTTTTTCGCGGCGTGCGGTTGAACCAGGCTCATGGTTTTCTGAATAATCTGCTCGACGTCCATCAGGATAAAATCGGCGCTCTTGGGCCGGCCGAACTCGAGCAGCTCATGGACCAGCTTCTCGCAGCGCCTCGCCTCTTCGGCGATGATCCGGACGTGCCGGCAATTCGGATCGGCCGGGTCCATGCTGTCCAATAAACCTTGCGCGAAGCCGAGAATGATACCGAGTGGATTGTTGAACTCATGGGCCATCGATGCCGTGAGCTCCCCGACGGCGACCAGACGTCCCGAAGCCAACAGCTGTTGTTCGAGTTGCTGCGCCTGATTGCGCAGATGCTCTTCGCTTTCGCGCAGCGCCGCTTCCGCGTGCATGCGCTCCACGAATTGGCCAATCTGGCCGCCAAGCGCCTGCGCCATTTTCAGCACATCTCTTTCGACAGGACGAATTGCAGTGCTAAAAAATTCGATGACGCCCAAAACCTCGTTGCGCATCATGATTGGAAAAGCAAAAGCCGCGTGAATATTGTCAACCCTAGCAAATGAAAGCTGTAAGCTCGCGGCCTCTTCCACCACGTCGGCGATCCAGACGGATTGTTCATTTTGCCAAACCCGGCCGGGAAGCCCCATCCCACGGGCCAGGTCGGGCCGCTCTGCGCAAGCGGTAAATTGCTTCGCGGCGGTATGCCAAGCCTGCAGGCACGCCAGCATTGAGGTTTGCTTGTTGACCCTCCAAAGAGCCCCCGCTTCCCAATCCAACCCTTCGCCGATCACTTCGAGAATTCTGGGCCACGCCGCTTCCGGAGTTTCCGACTCTGCCAGCACGAGCGTCACCGCGTGTTCGGTCGATAGCCTGCGTTCCCATTGCCTGCGCTGGC
>JAICHC010000694.1 GCA_025922795.1 Candidatus Binatia bacterium
ATTACGTTGCGGCGGCGACCTTAACCGTGGGAGTTTTTAGCGGGTCGGCCCTTTGGTGGGTTGGGTTATTCCTCGGATTGACGACGTTCCATGACAAGTTCAATCTGCGTTATCTTTTTTGGGTGCACCGGGTTTCGGGATTGATCATCGCCGGTTTCGGGGTCATCGTGCTCCTGAGTCTGTCGCCGCTGAGCGCAAGTTTGGGAATCAAGTTTTGAGCGCGAACCAGGAATTCGTCGCATACGCCAACCGCGGCCGGGGAATTCCGGTGTGGATCAATCTGAGCCTCGGCGGTTTTTTCATCGCGATCAATTTATATCAATTCATTTATTTACCGCTGCACCTCTTGCCCAGGAGCATGAGCTGGGCATGGACACTGGTGCCGCTGGCGCTTTTGACCAATCCATTTTGGAGTCTCATCCACGAGACCATTCATGACCTGTTTCATCCGAATCCGGCGGTCAACACGTTTTTCGGCCGGTTTCTCTCGATCCTGTTCGGCGCACCGCTGCGCATTCTACGGCTGAGTCATCTGTTGCATCACAAATTGAATCGCCTGCCCATCGAGGGCACGGAGTTTTACGATCGTGCCAATAGCACCAAGGCGCGTGCCGCGCCGCGATACTACTTTCAGATTTCGCTCGGGCTGTATTTATTCGAGCTTTTAAGCCCATTCTATTTCCTTTTGCCACGGCTTTGGCTGGCGGCGATCGAGAAACGATGGTTTCGTCCGGACTCCGTCAGCGGCTTATTGATGCAAAATTGCTTGGACGCCGAGTCGCTGCGCGAGATTCGTTTCGATGGTTTGTTGACCCTCATGTGGGTGACGTTGTCGTTGCTTTGCTACGGCCAGCGCTGGGCGATATTCGCGGCGCTTTTGCTGGCGCGCGGCTTTCTAATCTCGTTTTTCGACAACATTTTTCACTATGGGACTCCGGTCGGCAACATTTTTTACGCGAAGAACCTCAGGCTACCGGAGCCGCTCGCCAAACTCTGGCTAAACTTCAACCTTCACGGCCTTCATCATGTCAACCCGGCAATTTCTTGGATCGATCTGCCTGCGGCCTTCGACGCCGAGGCCGCTAAGTATCAGGGCCGGTACTTTGACGCAGCCTGGGAGCAGCTGCGCGGTCCGATCGCGGTGCAAGATTTGCCGCAGAGCGCGCCGGCAGTCCGATTGCGCCCGTTTTAGCCTTGTTTTTGAAACAGCAGGACGGAGTACCAACGGTTGGCATCGGTGAAATGCGCTAACGGGCGCAGACCGAAGAATTTTAACTGCTCTTGGAGACGGTCCGGGTCGAATTTGCGGCTGATCTCAACGAGAATTTGTTCTTCCTTCTTCCAGTTGAAACTTGTGCCGGCGGTGGGAAATACGATCTCCTGGTCTGCTTCGGCGATGCCGTACATTTCGATTCGCCGCCACTCCGGGTTGAACCAGGAATGATAGCGGATCTTGGTCAAATCGAAGTTGCTATGAAGCAGGCGATTGATATTGCCAAACACGTTTAGAATGAACTCGGCCGTCACGCCTCGGCTGTCGTTATAGGCGGCTTCCAAAGCATTGACCGGTTTCAGCCGGTCGGCGCCGAGCAAAAGATAATCGTCCGCTCCCATGGCGCTGGTCAAGGCACGAAAGAATCTCGGAAATTCTGTGAGATTGAAGTTGCCGATGCTGCTGCCGAGAAAGACGAACAAGGTGGGCAAGTCTTTCGCGATGGCGCGGAAACCCTGCTCATAGCGCGCGTGTAATCCCTCGAACTCCAGGTTCGGAAAATCGCGCTGCACGGCATCCCGTGAGGCGAGCAAGCCGGCCAGGCTCACGTCGATTGGCGCAAAAATGCTTTTGCCTCGCTGACGTACCTGCTCGGTCAACAGATGCACGGTTTTTTTACTATAGCCGGCGCCGAGCTCGACGATGCATTTGACCGGCGCGGCGCCGATAATCTCAGCGGCGTGAGTATCGAGAATCGAGTTTTCCGTGCGGGTCAGATAATATTCCGGCAGTTCGCAGATCCTTTCGAAAAGTTCGGAACCGCGCTGGTCGTAAAGGTGGTGGACTTCCAACCAGCGGGGTTGGTCCCACAGGGTCAACAGGATTGACAGTGGCGGGCTCGAGTCCAGGTTGGCGTCCTGGGTCGACCAAATCCCCGGCTGGCGCGCTTGCCAACGATCTCGTTCGGCTGCCGAGAAGAGGATTTGCGGTGTTTCTTGTGTCATGGATTCCGAGACTATAAAAGAAATTGGCACGTGATGCGACCGACTTGGACAAAAAACGCGTTATGAGCAACGGCGCAACCAGCATCGAGTTTCGCGATGTCAGCTTTAGCCTGGCCAGCGGTCGATCGCTGCTCTCCCATTTGACTCTGCAGGTCGAAGAAGGTGAAACGCTGGTGTTGCTCGGCCGCAGCGGCTCAGGCAAGACCACCACTATGAAGCTGATCAACCGGTTGATCGATCCGACCTCGGGCGAAGTCCGCGTCGAGCGCAAGGCGACGCTCGACTGGGACCCGATTCGGCTGCGCCGGCGAATCGGTTACGTGATTCAAGAAGTCGGCCTGTTCCCGCATTTGACGGTGGAAGAAAATATCGGCGTCGTGCCGCGCTTGGAAGGATGGGCGCCGGCGCGAATTCACCAGCGCGCGCGCGATATGCTGACAATGGTCGGCCTCGATGCCGAGCAATTCGCCGCCCGGCTACCACGCGAGCTGTCGGGCGGTCAGCGCCAGCGCGTCGACGTGGCGCGCGCACTGGCGGCCGACCCGCCGGTGATTTTGCTCGACGAGCCGTTCGGTGCGTTGGACCCGATCACACGGCGCGAAATCC
>JAICHC010000695.1 GCA_025922795.1 Candidatus Binatia bacterium
GCTGCAGCGCTCAATCCTCGCTCCTCACTCAAACACTGTCGATAAACTGTTCCATCTTGCGCCGAGTGACGGCGTCCGGCAAGCGCCCGCGCGCCGCACCGAGATTGTCAACGACGTACTCTGGCCGGGCCATGCCGGGGGTGGCGCAGGTAACCGCCGGATGGGAGACTATGTACTTGAGAAAGAACTGCGGCCATGTCCGGCAGTCAAACTCCGCCGCCCACTCCGGCAATTTCTTCCCTTGCACAGCTTTGAAAAGCCGGCCGCGCCCGAACGGTAAATTAATCATCACAGCCACGCCGCGCTCGCCGGCCAGCGGAATGATGCGCTCGCCTGCGTCGCGATTATCGAGCGCATAGTCGACCTGGATGAAGTCGAGCTTCTCTTTTTTTATGACCTGTTCGAATTCACCGTACTGTTTATCGAACGAGGTGGTGATGCCGACATAATGGATGCGCCCGGCCTGTTTCAGGTCGCGCAGCGTGCCCAGTTGGGTGTCGGTATCGCGCAGGTTGTGCACCGCGATCAAATCGATCCTGCTGGTGCGCAGCCGCTTGAAGGACTCTTCGATCTGCGCCATGCCTTGTTCACGGCCGACTTTTCTCAGGCTCACTTTGGTGGCGAGAAAGAGCGAATCGCGGATCTTCAGCCGATCGACCAGTTCTCCCACTACCGATTCGGCGGTCCCGTAGGAAGGCGAGCTGTCGATCACCTTGCCGCCGAGCGCTTGAAACTGCCGGATCGTTTCTGCTAGTGGAGCTTTTTCAGCATCGCTCTTGACGTCTTCATAGCGCCGCGCTGTGCCGATGCCGATGATCGGGATCATCTCGCCGGACGAGGGAATTTGTTTCTGAATCAAGGGCTGCGGTTGGGCAAACGGTTGGCGTTTGGGGAGCAGCATGGCGGCGCCCCAACCCAGCCCAGCCTTGATCACGGTTCGACGACGAATATTCATACTGGCAAACTCCTGTGTGCAATTCTCTCATGTAACACCGGCCAGGCCGGCCAATCAAGAAAACGCCGCTCGATCAGCGGGCCGGTGCAATCTCCGCGTCACCGCCATACATACCCTTTTGCGGCTATCGCACGGCGGCGCGCATGAGCACAAGAGGCTCATCGCCTTCGGGACCGCTTCCTGCGCTCTCCAGTAACGGCGGCGGCAGACTTCCCGCCGCTGCTTGAATTTGTTTGAACGTTTGCGCGGGCATGATCAGGTAGCCGGCGCCACTTCCATCCTTCCGGGCGACAAGCTCCACGGGTTGATTAAGCCATTCGATGATGCTGCCGCGATAAAACATGACCGAGTCACTATTGAAAGGGCCATAGAGGTAAAGCTTGTCGTTCGGCCGGACCAGCTCATTCACTCTGACCATGAATTCGCGGTAGCTCTTCGCATGCGCGATAACGGGCATGACCACCGAGCAGACGACAAAACCGTGAACGATCGAAGCGATCACTAGTTGATGCGCGGCCGAGCGTATTCTGCCGAGCCACAGGGAACGAGCCAAAGAAAGCCACAAGCCTGCTCCGATTAACACCATCAATGTGAAAGCCCAGCCGAAGTCGTCCAGCTGATTTCGCACGGCGACGAGGTTGGCGCGGTCCTTGGGTTTCAACAAGCCTTCGATCGGACCGAAGAACCAACCTTGCTCGTGACTCCAGAGCGCGCCCAGCGTAATGACCAAAAGTAATGCGCCGGTGAGCGCCGCCAAAATCGCAATGATTCGATAGACAATAAGCCTGCCTTTTTGTGCGCTGCCGGCGTCGCAAAACCACGCCGCCAACAGCAGCGATAGCGCCGGGTAAAGCGGTAGTAAGTAGACCGCCCGCTTGCCCACGGAGATTGAAAAGAACACAAACATGACCAGAAACCAGAGCTTCAGAAAAAGCCGATGATCTCCCGTCTGGAGTCGCGTCTTAAAGAGGTCCCAGAGCAAGAGCGGCAAAAACATCCCCCATGGCATGCCGAGCGTAAACAAATAAGGGACGTAGTAGAAAATCGGTTGGCTGTGGCCCGAGCCGCCGACGAACCGGCTGAGATTCTCCTCGAGGATCTGACGGTCGAAAAATCCCTCCCCGCCGCGCGTCACCGCAACGATGTACCACCAAGTCGCCAGCACGAGGGTCAAGACCACTCCGGGATGAAAACAAAACTTGCGCATCATATTCCAGCGCCGTTCAGCGAGCGCCAGTGACGCCGCGATCAATGCCGGCAGCACCACGCCCAGCGGCCCTTTAGCCAAGGTGCCGATGCCGACCACGACATAAAAAACGTAGAACCACAAAGGGTGTTTCAGATAACCGCGATAAAGCGCATAGAAAAGCGCCAGGCTAGCGGTGACGAAAACACACATCGTCATGTCGACCCGGGCGCTTAAAGCCTGGTCCTGATAAACCATCGTCGTTGCCAGGATGGCGGCGCCGAGCAGCGCCGTCGTAGCAACGAATATTTGTCGCCCGAGCCAGTAGACCAGCAAAACGCCGAGTGTGGCGTAAAACGCCGACGGAAAACGAATCGTCGCTTCGGTGAGCGAGCCGGTCATCTTAGTCACTAAGGCAGCCGACCAGTGCATCAGCGGCGGCTTGGACGGGATCGTGGCGACTTTGAGCGGCACCAGCCATTCGCCGCGTTGAACGATGTCTTGAACGGCCAGCGCCTCGCGCGGCTCGCCTTTATCGAAGAAGGGAATCGCTCCCAGGTATGGGAAATACAGCACGCCGCATAGCACAACGAGCAGCAGCACGTGCAGCGCGCGTTCGGATGGCGGCGTCATAATCTTCTGTAATTAACCTTTTCTCAGGCGTTCGTGAAGAGAAGA
>JAICHC010000696.1 GCA_025922795.1 Candidatus Binatia bacterium
AATTCTTTGACAGCGATACTTTGCCGGCTCCGAACCGCGTCTAGGTAAACCTTCGGCCCGTCTTGAACGCCAATCCTCCCCTGCAAGGAAATGAGGTCGTCCTCGTTCCAACGGACATGATTCTCGGTAAACTGTAACGGTGAACGAGGCGTAAGCTTTTCCGATAGTTCTCCCGTGCGCCGCAACCACTCAACCATCTTGGGTCCGATGACACCGCTGGCGACAGCGTCCACGTTGCGCCGGCCCTTGAGCGGATTTTCTATGAAGCCGCCGACCGCCACAGACGCGTCTAGCAACTCTGCCTTGACATCGGAAAAAGTGAATCGTGCAACCGTCGCATCGAAATTTCCCTGGGTGAACCTCACCGGAGCCGGCAACTCTGAATGATTTACGACAACTCCATCGACTTGCCCTGTCCCTCGGAACTCCCACTTTCTGAGATCGTTCAATGGGCCGCTGAGGGAAAGAGAGGTCAGCTCGACCTTGCCCCGTGCGGACTTTAACCTGTCCAATTGCGGCGCCTGATCGGCGAAGCGGCGCAGCCAGCCATAAGTTTCTTCCACATTGAAGGAAAGCTTAGCCGACTCGACGGAGAATCGGCGGGTCTCATCTGTCTTCAATGAGCCGCTAAGGTTAGCGACTGAGGATTGTCCGAGCGTTGCATCGAGATTCTCTATACGGATCGCACGGTCAGAATAGTTGAACCGCCCGCTTCTCACGGTAACGGGCAATGACAGCGGCTCATACAACGCTTTCAGGTTCGCCTTCGAAATCAAAATCTTCGGTACCAACGATCCGAAAGGGCCGTCCAGGATCAGTCTGCCCGCGATCTCACCGTCCAGATTTCGAATTTTCGAGGATTCTTTGAGATAAGTTTTGTCCGTAATCAGCCGGCGAAGCAGATTGCGCGCCTCCTCCGCACCGCTTTCCACCAATATATCGAGGTGAAAGGGAACGGCAGTTTTGGGGTCGAGTCCGAGGCGCAGCTTGCCGTCGCGCACTCTTGCGTTACCGTGACGTGCGGTGAAATTCTTGCTTTCCAGGATTCCTTCGGCGATAGCCAGCGATCCGTCGACGTCTTCCAGAGCGAGCTCAAGAGCAGGAACAAGAAGCTTGCCATCGCGAATGCGCGCCCCAACGACGATGTACCGGAGCGCCGGCACTTCGCCGAGCGATCGCGCTTGGGTCTCGATTCTGACTTCGGCAATCTGACCACCGTGAACGTAGCGAAAGATTTCTTGCACCGGCGCGCTCGTCCCCGCCACGCGAAGCGCCAGCTCGCGGATTTTCTCGGCGTCGCCGTTCTTCGCCACTAACGTCAATTTAGCGGCCGACGTGGTTCGATCAAGCTGGACTTCACCGGCAATGTCCAGCCGTGGCGCGACAAGCTCAAAGCGTTCCATCGCCGCGCGAATCATGCCTTCATCGCCAATCACGGTTCCCGTGAAGTTTTTTCCCTGGACGATCATCTTGCCACTCTCATGGGCGAGGGTCAGCGACGGCATGGCTCCGCGCACTTCGGCTTTGAAACTGCTGAGACCGAGTGTACTGAGCTGCAAGTCCAAGTTCACGGTTCCATGCTCGATATAGTCGAGCCCAACCGGTAAGAACGTGGCAAAAAATTCCCGAAGCCGAAGCTGTTCGACCGCAAACCGTGCTTCAGTGGTGAGCTTGGCTTCGGCGATCTTCCCCGACAAACGAACGCCGCCGCTAACATCCGACTGCGCGGAGAGGGAAAATTCCAGATTCGAAGCTGCTTCGCCGATCCAACCTTCGATCCCGGAAAAGACCAGGGGGAGCCCATTGCTGACTCGGACTTCCGCTGAGCCATCGTCGATCCGCAGCTGTAATTGCGGGAAATTCGAGATAAAATTTCGCACCGCGGTGCGAAGCTTTTCCTCGAGTTTATCGATATCGAGGGGTTCCTCGGTGCGCTCCTTAATCTGCGCCACGATCGCCAAGCGCTGCGCATTTATTTGCGAGGCGTGCAAACGGCCTCGAAGCAACCCACGGATTGACGGGTAAATTTCGATATTCTCGGCGGTGCCTTTGACGTCAGGCCCAACTGAGAATCTCACGCCGCGAACCGAGACCGCCGGCCAGGGAAGCCATGCAAATTCGATGGTCTCAACCGTGATAGCTTGCCCGAGCTTATCGGCAAGCGCGGTTTGGATACTTTCTTTGACAGCTTCGCTATTGAGAACTCTGGGCAGAAGCAGCGCGATCAAGACTATGAAAAAAACAAAGCCGCCGGCAAGCCACGCGATCATGCGTCGTTTCGTCATCTACACGCCCAAACTTTAGAGAAGACATTCGGTCATTGCGATTACGCTTTTGTAACAGTGAAACCAATCAAGTGATAGCGCTTAGCCAATAAAGAACATGCATTCAAAGACCGCCGCCCCAGCGCAGTTGCCAGACGATGCCCACCAAGTCATATTCACCGCCGGTCTTCGCATACACGCCGGTGCTGCCGTAGATCTTGAGCGAATTGTGAGGATTAATCGGCAGCGCTAAGGTGAGGCCGACGCGGCCGTTTTCGAGCCGCTTGCCCTTGTTGCCGTCGATAACTGCGCGCCCGCCGCCGTAGTAAAGCCCATCGAGCCCCAGCCATATCCCCGGAGTAATCGAGTAGATGAGATGTCCCTGGACTGAATAGACCGGCTTGACCTGGAGGGTCCTGCCATCGAGAAAATCATTATTGTCGGTATAGAAACGAACGCCGGTAGCGAGTTCCAACGTTAACGGCCCGACGGTCTTTGAGATCCCGACCTCCGGCTTGAACGACCAGCGGTTCGTACCGATGTTAACGGCTA
>JAICHC010000697.1 GCA_025922795.1 Candidatus Binatia bacterium
CTCCCTGCTCTTTGCTATCTTATGACTTTGTCTGCTCTGGCTAAGACATTCGGCGGAATTGTCAGACCGATCTGCTTAGCCGCTTTCAGATTAATGATGAACTCGAACTTCGTCGCCTGCTGCACCGGCAAGTCAGCCGGTTTGGCGCCTTTCAAGATCTTGTCGACAAAGTCAGCGGCGCGCCGGAATACGTCCGCATTGTTCGGCCCGTAGCTCATCAAGCCGCCGGCCTCGGCAAACTCACTGTAGTGGTAGATCGCCGGCAACCGGTTCTTTGTTGCGAAGTCCAACACTCGGCGTTGCTGAGTATTGATAAGTGCACCTGTGGTCGTAATGAGCGCCTGGGCGCGTTCCTTTTTCGCTCGTGCGAATGCGTCCTCAAAATCGTCAAGGCTTCGCACTTCCAACGATAGAAGTTTGAGTCCCAACGCCTTGGCCGCAGCCTCCATATCTGTGAGAGGCAGGTTTCCCCTCGATCCACCCGATCGCCAGAGGAAGGCCATCCGGGCAACCTTAGGGACGGCTTCCTTGAGCAGCTCCAACCGTTTGCCATCTAGATCTGGCGCCATGAGACTAAGACCGGTGATATTCCCGCCTGGTTGCGCCAGACTGGAAACAAGCCCAGTTCCTACTGGATCGGAAGCACCGGCGAATACGATGGGAATTGTCCCGCTCGCCTTCTTGGCAGCTAATGTAGGGCCGGGGCCGATGGTGACGATGATATCAACTTTAAGACGGACCAGTTCCGCTGCAAGGTCTGGCAGCCGGTCGAGTTTCCCATCCGCGTATCGGTACTCAATGACAAGGTTTTTCCCTTCGACATAGCCAAGCTCGCGCAGCCGTTGGCGAAATGCTTCGACCCGGGCCGAATAGGCGGACGCAGAGGGTGAGATCAGAATTCCTATCCGGTGAATTCTCGCCGGCTGCTGCGCGTGAGTTGGCAAGCAGAGTGCGAAGAGTATACCGCAGAGAACAAAACAGAAGACGCTTTTGCTGACTACTGACCACTGACTACTGACTACTTTCATCTGATTACCCGATCCGCTCTCGCCAGCACATTCGGCGGAATCGTCAGGCCGATCTGCTTTGCCGCCTTCAGATTGATCGCTAGCTCGAACTTCGTCGGCTGCTCGACTGGGAGATCTGATGGCTTTGTGCCTTTAAAGATTTTGTCGACGTAGGTGCCAATGCGTCGGTACACATCGAGAATATCCGCGCCATAACTCATGAGGCCACCGGCTTCCACAAACTCCTTGAATTCGTATATCGCCGGAAGGCGGCGTTTCATTACCGCGTCCGTGACGCGCTGTCTGTTCGCATTGAGCATCGGGTCAGATAGGACAAGCAGCGCGCGGACGTTTTTATTTGACGCGATTGAAAACACGGAATCGATATCGCTCGAGTTCGCCATCTCAAACATCTCAATCTGCAATCCCAACTCGTTTCCGGCAGCTTGAGTTTCGTCTCGCTGAATGACGTAGTTTGGATTCTTGGGATTTCCCAGAACCCCGACAAGACGAATTTTGGGAAACGTTTCTTGCAGCAGCTCCAGGCGTTTCACGTTCAGCTCTGTGGTGAGGAGACTCAAGCCGGTAAGATTGCCGCCCGGGCGGGCAAGGCTGTCGATTAAGCCCAGTTTGACGAGATCGCCGCCAACGGTAAAAACGATTGGAATGCTCGACGTCGCGTTTTTTGCCGCAAACGCAGTGACCGTTCCCCCCGTCGAAACGATGACATCGACTTTCAGACGGGTCAGTTCTGCGGCCAATTCGGGCAGCCGATCCGCTTTACCTTCGGCCCACCGTTGCTCAATTAAAATGTTTTGTCCTTCGACGTAACCTGCATCCCGGAGACCCCGGATAAAGGCAGTCCATAAGTGCGCAGAGGGCTTGGGCGAGACCGAGGATAAAAATCCAATGCGCCAGATTTTCTTCGTCTGCTGCGCCTCGGCCGGAAGGCAAATCCCATAGAGCAGAGCGCAAAGCGCAAGACCAAGGGCTTTGGTCTTCATAAATGTTCCTTGCGCTTTGCTCTCCGCCCGATGCTCCATCCATACCTTTAGGTGTCGATTCCCATTTAGGGTGGCCGTACCGATCATCGCGACCCTTTCACTGACTGCGGCTCAGCCAGGAGCGCTGGTATAAGGGCGCGAGCCGGTTCTCCATTCCAATCTCTTGGTCCGATTGCCAGCGCTACGGGTCGTCCATCGCGACCGACAAGAAACGTCGTCGGCAGACCGATGACTCCATAGGCCGCATTAATTGTTCCCCTTGGGTCCAGGATCAGCGGAAAAGTTAAGCCGAGTTCCTTGGCGTATACGCGGACAGCCGCGGCTCCCTCGCGCGCATTGATCCCAACGACACTGAGTCCCTGTGCACCGAATTCGCGATGCAGCCGCTCGAACATCGGCATCTCGGGGCGGCACTCTAGGCACCACGTGGCCCAGAAGTTTAGGAGGACAACCCGCCCGCTCAGGCTCGCCAATGATACTCCCCGGCCATCAGCAGTGAAGCCGTTGAACTCGGGTGGATGCATCACCGACGGATAGCCCGATGCGTTCAGCGCTTTTAGCAGCTCCGCTAAGGCCGGCTGTTCTGCCGTCTGGGCGTTGAGCGCGGTCATCAACGCAGCGATTACAAACGCCGCTATGCCCGATGTTATCCGCCGTATCATCTGCTTCTATTTCTTCGGCCTCTTTTTCCTAGTGCTTCGGAGCAAGCTCTTTTGCCGCCTTCAGGATCGGCTCGCTCGGAAAGACGTCCGTTGTAGATCCGCGCCACTGCCCACGGACGATTCCCTGAAGATC
>JAICHC010000698.1 GCA_025922795.1 Candidatus Binatia bacterium
GGTTGGGAATACTTCCGGTGAAGCCGGGTTCGTGCACAAAACCGGTGCCCGGTTACGATGTCCGGGTGTTGGGAGATGACGGCAGAGAATTACCGGCCGGTCAGATCGGCAGTATCGTCGTCAAGCTGCCGTTGCCGCCGGGTTGTCTTCCGACGCTCTGGAACAACGATGACGGCTACCGAAATTCATATCTCGCCAGGTTTCCCGGCTACTACCTCACCGCCGATGCGGGGTACAACGATGAAGACGGCTATCTTTCGGTGATGACCCGCACCGACGACATCATCAACGTCGCCGGTCATCGGCTCTCCACCGGCGCGCTCGAAGAAGTGCTGGCGTCTCATCCCGACATCGCCGAGTGCGCGGTCTTGGGAGTCGCCGACGAGATCAAAGGAGAAATTCCGCTCGGCCTGATCGTGCTCAAGGCCGGCGTGCGACGTTCAGACGGCGAGATCGTAAGCGAGACGGTCCAGATGGTGCGCGAAAGGATCGGCGCCGTGGCTTCTTTCAGGGTCGCGACAGTCGTCAAGCGGCTGCCCAAGACGCGCTCGGGGAAGATTCTGCGCGGTACTATCAAAAGGATTGCCGACGGGGCCGATTACCAGGTTCCGCCCACCATTGACGATCCGCTGATCCTCGATGAAATTACCGCCGATTTGTCCGCGCTGGGCTATCCTGCCGGCGCCGCGAGCAGCTCGGCCTGATCGCCATTGTTAATGTGGTACGAGCGGTTGTGCTGCACGAAACTCTTGCTTACGCGCGTCGACGCCAACCGCGGCCGGCACGATGTTGTGGTTCATTCGGAAAAGGTTGGCCGGATCGAACTTCCGCTTAAGCGCCGCGAGGCGCGCTAGCTTCGCCCCGTACGCCGCGTTGAGTCCATCGGCGCCTTCATCGCCGCCGAGATAGTCACGTAGGCGCCCTCTGCACAATACGGGCGGAGCGCATCGAAAAGTTCGCGCGTCCAAACGATGTTCCGCTGCGCGTCCTTCGGATCGGACCAAGCGGAGGTCACGACGAAATTGTAGGGCCAAGAGCGATGGCCGAAAGCCGTCGCCGAGTCCGGCACGCGGTCCCAGGCGCTGTCGCCGTTGTGCTCCAACACGATCACGGTCCGCGTCGACGGAACTCGCGCAAAGAAATCGACAAAAACATCGATCGCGGCGTCGCTGAGCGCCGGCAGGTAGCTCGATTTCCAGTAGCTATGGAGGCCGGGCGGCGTCTCAAGCTGTATCGCACTGTCTCGATGCCCCGTTTGGATTCAGCTCGAGAAGAAAGTGAGAAGCGGCAGAAATCCTCGAAATCTGCGCCCGGAAAACGCGTTGTCCCAAATTAGCAATGGCCGGCGTCACTCCTTGCTGCAATTTTGAGATCGTCCAATATCTCGCGAGGAGCGGAGCCGAGCGGACAATTTCGGCACGCTCTATGCAGACCGTTTTTGGTATGGCTGTCAAGATCGGTTATTTTCTAAGCCTGCTGTTCGCCGGGCTGGCGATGGCGCCGGCCTTCGCGCATTTGTTCGAGTTGCTGAACAAGATCGATCTGCCCCGCGACCAGTATTTCACCGTCCAGCAGATTTATCGCGGTTGGGCGCTCCTCGGCATTGTCGTTATCGGCGCGCTGCTGTCAACCTTGGTCCTCACGGTGATGCTGCGTCACCGGCGATGGCCATTTATCTTGAGCCTGATTGCGTTTCTCTGCATCGCCGGGACACAACTCATCTTCTGGACCTACACGCAACCAGCCAATCTCGCCACCGACAATTGGATGAGGATCCCGGAGAACTGGGAGACGCTGCGCCGGCAATGGGAATACTCGCACGCGACGAGCGCCGTCCTCAACTTTGTCGCTTTCGTTGCGCTCGTCTTATCGCTGCTGGTGGAGGACAGCTCGTAGACCATCCCCCATCCGCTTCTTTGCGGGACGCGCAGCCATGCTCGATCAGCTGGGGCACACAGCGGCGCTCTGTGACGCTGTCGAGTTTTTTCGCGAGAAGCGGCGGCCTTTGCCGTTAGCGCGCGGGAAGTGGGCCCTCGCTGGAAAGTTTTTTTAGCAGGTCGATCACCTCGGCGTCGCGCGGCATTTCCCTGATCGCTTCCTCCATCTCTTCCGGCATGAGCGGATCGGGTTCCTGGCCCGTAAGTTTTTTGTATTCGCGGTGAAAATCGGAGTCTTTGAAAGCCTTGCACTCACCGCAGTTGCGGTTTTAGCCGTTCTTGCTGAGGCTGCTTTAGTTCGCTCATGGGCCGATCAGTCTGCTGGCGGGTGTTGGAACTCGCCCAACAGCGGCGCGAGTTCAACTGTCTTCAGCGCGCTTATAGCGGCTTCCCAACGCCCCTCGGCACAGAGGCCCTGTATACCCGCATCCTCGTATGCTTGAAGGACCGCTTCAAGGCATGTCTGTCGAATCCGTTTGGCGAGATCTTCCACGTCCATAGAGTTCCCAGAAAGAAGCTTAAAGTATATCGGTTTATCCGCAAACTGGAAGCAATGAAGCCCGACCAAAGGTCAAGCCTCCGGGGCAGGTTTTTATCGGCGGTCACGAGTTTCGGCGTGAAGCGGCGGCTGTCCTAGGTTCCTCCAAGCTGAGAAAACCCGAGCTCGACTGGAGTCTCGTAAAGTGAGGCATGCGGCCACAGTAAAATTGTTTGTGCCATACTGTGGTGATTTCCGTGTCGATCTGGCATAGCTGTCAAAATCGCGCTGCTCCCGACATGCCTCTCTCTCGCAACATATTAAGGGGTTCGCTAGTTAGTAGACCTACTGGGACGAAGGGGCGAGTCGTGGAAAGCGCAGGCACCAGAAC
>JAICHC010000699.1 GCA_025922795.1 Candidatus Binatia bacterium
CGAAGTTACTAGGTTTAAAAACGTCATCCATATTTCGCGCACGTGGTGAACGTTCTCGTCTGAAATTTGCACAAAAACTGAACCAGATTCGCTCAAGAGTTCCCGCGATAGCAGCAAGCGGTCCCGAAGATAGGCGAGATAAGAGTGTACTCCTAGTTCCCACGTATCCCGGAACGCTTTGATCATTTCGGGCTCTTGCGTGAGATCCTCGTCCTTGCCGTCTTTAACAACGCGTTTACCGACGAACGGCTGGAAGTTAGAGCCGTAGCGGATGCCGTAGGGCGGATCGATGTAGATCATCTGGACTTGGCCGGCCATGCCTTCCTTTTCGAGCAGCGAATTCATCACCAGCAGAGAGTCGCCGGCGATCAGGCGGTTGGACCAGTTGTGCGGGTGTTTGTAGAACTCGATGGCTTCGCGCAGCGGCGGGTTTTCTTCGGGCGATTGAAACAGCGACATCTGCTGGTCGTTGCTGCCATTGCGCCGGCGCACGGCTTCGACGATAGTGCACGGGTCGATGCGCTCGTGGACGTGGAGGGAGACCGTCGGCACTTCGAAAGAAGTGCGCTCCGCTTTCCCGGCCCAGACCAGTTGCGGGTCGAGGTGCGGATCGTAGGCGTAGATTTTCTTTCCGCTTTCCTTGTCCGTAGCCGGAGTGACCAACCCGACGGGCGGATTGTTCGCCCGCTGCTTGCCCTTGTGCGCGTACTGCTCGATGGGTTTTTTCCTGGAGCTACTCGCGCTTTTTTTCACCTTCGCCATCCGTGCTCTCCGTTGCTACGGAAATTCCCGAGTTGATTTGGAATTTCGGGATATTACGCGATTTTACAACGCCAGGGCAAGGCAAAGCCTCTCAGCGGCAATAGCCGTTTAACATCCTCCTCAACTGCATAAACTGGCTAGAGAAAGCGCCCGGTACGAACCCGGCTTGAAAGTTCGGGGCGCCGACGTTAAGACTGAACTTATCCGATGGCTGAGCTGTTTTATCAAGATTTGGGGTATCTCGATTATCAAGCCGCGTTGACCGTGCAGGAACAACTGGTCCGGCAGAAGCAGCTTGAGCCTTCACCCGACCTTCTGCTCTTCGTCGAGCACCCGCACGCGTACACTCTCGGGCGCGGCGGCAATGAAGCCAACGTGCTCACGCCCGGGGAGGTGCCGGTCTATCGTGCCGGCCGGGGCGGCGACGTGACCTATCACGGCCCAGGCCAGTTGGTGGTCTATCCGATCATCGATTTGCGCTCGAAGCTGCGCAAAGATGTGCATCGCTATGTAAGGAACCTTGAATTGTCCGCGATTCGAACCTTAAAAGACTTCGGTCTATTGGCCGCGCGCCGGCCCCCGTTCACCGGAATTTGGATCGCAGATAAGAAAATCGCGGCCATCGGCATCGCTGTGCGCCGCTGCATCACCTTTCACGGTTTGGCCCTCAACGTAAACACGGATCTAAGCTATTTCAGACGCATTGTTCCATGTGGTCTTGCCTGGGCCGATGTGACTTCGATGGCGAGAGAAATCGGCAAAGAGCAAAGCGCAGAGCGCGTGAAAGACATTTTTCTGCACCATTTTGCCGATGTCTTCGGTTATTCAGACACCAAAGAAAGTTCTGAAATATTGAATTTCCAGGCTGCTCAAAAGGGTCTCAGCTACGAGGCGCGCGATGATCGGTGAGCGGAGGCGTACTCTGGCGGTACGTTGGAGCGAATCGGAAGAGCGCAACGACGTAGACGGGCCGTTTTCAGCAGCCTGATAAAGAATTATGCCGCGAAGACATCCCGACTGGATCAAAGTCAAAGCACCCGGCAATCCGAATTATTTGCGCCTCAAGCGCATTCTGCGCGAGAAGAACCTGCACAGTGTTTGTGAGGAGGCGCGCTGTCCGAACATCGGCGAGTGCTGGGGCAACAAGACTGCGACGATTTTGATTCTCGGCGACACCTGCACGCGCGGCTGCCGCTTCTGCGCTATCGACAAAGGCAGACCGGCGGCCCTCGATCCCGATGAGCCGCGCAACGTCGGGCTCGTCGTCAAAGAGCTTGGCCTCGATCATATCGTCGTCACGTCGGTCAATCGCGACGATCTGCCGGACGGCGGCGCGGCGCACTTTGCCAAAACCGTCTTCTGGATCAAGTCGCTCAATCCTGCAATCCGCGTCGAATTGTTGATCCCTGACTTCGAAGGCAACTTGCAGGCGCTGAAAACCGTGATCGAATCGGGGATAGCGATTCTCAACCACAACATCGAGACCGTGCCGCGGCTCTACGGCCAAGTCCGGCCGGGACATTCTTACGAATGCTCGCTGAACATGCTGAGAGAGGCGAAAAAGCTTCGCGCGGACATGCTCACCAAGTCAGGTTTCATGCTCGGCGTCGGCGAAAATTTCGATGAAGTGATGACCACCCTACAGGACTTGCGCGACAACCACGTCGATATCGTCACCATCGGACAATATCTGCAACCGTCCAATCGCCAGCTCAAGGTCGAGCGCTACGTGCCGCCGGCCGAGTTCCAAGAACTCAAGGCGAAAGCCGAGCAGCTCGGTTTTCGCCATGTTGAATCAGGCCCGCTCGTGCGCAGCTCTTATCATGCCTGGAGTCACGTAAACTAGCAGGCCGCTGAAAAAGCCTTATAGACTTCGTTGCGCTCGGCCGATTTCGCGTCAACGTACAAGAAGTGTACGCCTCCGCTCATCGATCTTCGCGCGCCTCGCCTCTGAAGTCTTTTTGAGCGGCCAGCAAATAGCTTTTATTAGGTCGCTAATTTGTAAGCCTGGATTAGCCTAGATAAAGAAGTAATCTACA
>JAICHC010000700.1 GCA_025922795.1 Candidatus Binatia bacterium
AATAGATTCGCAAAAAAAAGATACATGAATTTAGCAATCCCTTAGCAGCGGAGCACTCATGAGCGCGCGTGAAAAAAATGTGCCTACCATCGACTCGTCCGAACTGAAAGAGTTGACGGAAAAGTTGATGACCGCCTGCCACATCCTCGATCACGAAGGCGTGACTGACGGTTATGGCCATATCAGCGTGCGGGTTCCCGGAGCCGACGCGTTTATCACGATCGCCAATGTAAGCCCGGGCTGTGTCACGCGCGATCGCTTGATCATGCAGGATCTGGATGGGCACTACCTCGACGGCGCCAAGACGCCGCCTAATGAGTGGCCGATCCATTCGTGCATTTTACGCGCCCGCCCCGAAATCGAGAGCGTCGCCCACACACACTCGAAATGGAGCACGATCTTCAGCGTCTTGCCGATCAAGCTCAAACCCATGCATCATTACGGCAAGTTCCTTTCCGCCGACGGTCCGCCGGTGTATGAAGGCGTCGGGCTGGTACGCACGGTCGAGCGCGGCAACGAGTTGGCGGCTGCCCTGGGCAGTGGCCCGGTGGTTTTGATGCGCGCGCATGGGGATGCAGTGGTCGGCGAGAGCGTCGAGCAGGTGATCGAAAGAACGACGCGGCTAGCCATGCTCGGAGAATGGAACCATCTGGCCTTGCTGCACGGAGAGCCCCGATACTTGACCGCCGCGGAGCTCGAAGTCTATAACGCCGATCAGAGATTTCCGATGCGCGGCTGGGAGTATTTCGTCAGCCGGCTGGCGGGACGAAGATAACTGGAGTGCTGGAATAATGGAGTGGTGGAGTGATGGAATTGACAACACTCCAGTACTCCAACACTCCAACGAGTTGGAGCCACCAAAATTCGGGAGGAAACACGATGGCCACGTCTAAAGAATTTGTTGATCAGCTGAAGAAGGACATTCAGGCATTCCCCAAGATCCGCATTAAGCACCCCTTCTTGAAGGCCGTGTGCAACGGCAGCGCGACCATGGACCAGATTCGCGCCTGGGCGATTCAAGACTATCAGTTCCGCGCCGCCGTTCCGCGCATCGCCATGTTGCGCTATTTAGCCTGCACCGATCCTGAGATCGCCCAGCGATTGTGGGGCGTCGTCGAAGAAGAGACCCGCGGTCTGGACACCGGCAGCGCCGGTCACAACGAATTGGCGATCCGCTTCGCTGAATCCATCGGCTTGTCGAAAAAGCAGTTGGAGAATGCCGAGCTACGCCCATCCACCGCAGCTCATCTTTACTATGTCGAGTTGATCATACACACCTTGCCCTGGTTCGTCGTTATGTCGATTCAAATCGGCGCGGAAGGGACATTCGGTCCGGCGGCGGCGGCGATCGGCAACGGCTTGCTGAAAAATTACAACATGAGACCCGACGACGTGCGCTTCTTTACTGTCCATTCAGAAGCCGATGAGGATCACAGCAGCCTCGCCGAAGAGATCGCCGTGCGCTACCTCCACTCACCGCATTTGCAGGAGCAAACGCGCAAGCACACCTTCCGGCGCATGGAGTTGCTCTACGATATCTGGTCAATCGAGGGTTATGAACGGTAATCATCGCTGGAGAAAATGCTCTTCGTGTCGCTCCTCGAATGACATAGTAGCGCTCATCCGACGCTGACCCACCACGTGTGAGCCTATGGTAAAACTCACTTTGGGATTTATTTCCGCGTTCAACGAGCGCGTCGAGCCGCTGATGAACGGCACGGTCCAAGCGGAGGGTATCGAGCTGATCCCCACCTACTCCCATCCCGCCGAAACCTTTTGGCGCCAGCTAAAGTTCGGCGAGTTTGAAGTCGCGGAGATGTCGATGTCGTCTTACTTGATTGCCAAATCGCAAGGCTCGGACATGATGGCATTGCCGGTATTTCCCAGCCGCCGCTTGTTTCAAACCGAGCTGTCGTACCACGTGGATTCCGGTATCACGAAACCTGAAGACCTGGCGGATAAGAAACTCGGCGTGGCGGAGTATCAGCAAACGGCGGCGCTCTGGATACGCGGCATCTTGGAACATGATTTCGGGGTCTCTCAGTACAAGATTCATTGGTACATGGAGAGAAGCGAGGAAATGAGTCACGGCGGCACCACGGGCTTCAAGCCGCCTGCGGGTATTTCTTTCAATCGCATCGCGCCGGACAAAAGCTTGGCTTCGACATTGTTGGAAAATGAACTGGACGTGGCTCACGTCGCCAGTCCCTTTGCGCTCCAAGCGAACGCTCTGGACCGTTCAAGCCGCATCACCGGCAAAGGCGATTGGAGCAAAATCAAATTGCTCTTTCCCGACCGCATGGCCGAAGGCGCGCGATTCTACGGAAAGCATGGATTTCTGCCGGTCAACCACACCTACATCATCCGCGGCGACGTCTATAAGAAGTATCCGTGGGCGGCATTCAACCTGTACAGCGGTTTTGTCAAAGCCAAGATGCACGCCCGCGAGAAAATGCTCGAGCGCATTCCGACCGCGCTCTTCTTCGGACCCGAGTACGCCGCCATGACGCGCGAGATGATCGGCGATGATCCGTTTCCCTTCGGCATCAAGGCCAATCAGGCGATGCTCGACACGCTCACCGGCTATTCACACGAGCAGGGGCTGACGCCGCGCAAGATGAAGGTCGAGGAGCTGTTCGCAGAATCGACTCTCGGTTTATGACCAACTTCGCGCGCCGTATGCCGTGCCCGTGCACCAGGCTGGGACCTGCGTAGCCTCTGCAAAGACGGAAACATGGCGGAACTACTGAGGAGTTCGTTAGTTAGTAGACCTATTGGGACGAAGGGGCGAGT
>JAICHC010000701.1 GCA_025922795.1 Candidatus Binatia bacterium
CGGTGTTGAACAACTGGTGCGTCGAGCGATACGGAATATGAAAAATCGTGCCCGGGAAGAAATCGTAGCGTTTGTCATCCAGGACCAAGAAGCCTTCGCCGCTCTCGACATAGATCGCTTCCTCGCCGTGGAGGTGCTTGCCGGTATGCCAGCCCGTGGGGATTTCAGCGCGCATGAGACAGCTGCCGCCGGTCGGAAAGCCGGTTTCCGGCGCGATCATCAACGCCGCCTTATAGTCCTGCGGCGTGCGCTCCCATTTCAACTCTTTGCCGCGTGCCACGCGCGGCGCCGCATCGACTTTCTTCTGATTCTCTTTGGACCGTTCCAACCATTGGGTGTAGAAATCGCTCATGGTCCCTCCTGGGATGTCAAATCGTCAATGGGTCAAAAAATTATCGGACGGCGCCGGTATTGTCAAATTCGCGGGTGCCGTGAGCGATAGCGACCTGTGGGTTGAGTTGGCACGACTGTGATTCGAACCGGGTCGGTAGTATCAGCGAATCGGGCGTCGAGCTTTGCGCGCACGATTATGGTAACGCCAGCGGATACATTCGTTTGGGATTCTCGAACATCAGCTTGTGTTTGGTTTCGGCGCAGATGTCTTCGCGCGCGATGAACCTTTCGATGTTCTCGCGAAATTCCGCGCGCGGCTCATGCGGAAAATCCGTGGCGCAAAAAAGAATGTCGTCCCGTAGCAAGTTCGCGACCTGCGCAATGCCGCGGTCTTCCAGCTCGCAATGAATAAAAATGTGACCGCTTTTGAGATGTTCCGACGGCAACGTCTTACACTCGGGAGCCTGCGCGCTCCGATGTTCGTATTCCATGTCCATGCGTTCCAGCAAATACGGCACCCAGCCGCAACCCGCCTCCGCAAAGGCGATGTTGAGCTTGGAAAATCGATCGAATACGCCGCCGTAAATCATGCTGGTCATTTGAATCATTTGACCGAAGCCGTGGCTCAGGGTACGCACTTCGATCAACCGGTCAAAAGAGTCGACGCCGAGGCCCTGAGTCGGCGCAGCGTGCACCGCCAAGAGCGCACCCAATTCCTGCGCCGCTTCGTAGACGGGAAAATAGCGCGGGTCGCCAAATGGCTGGCGCAGCCCGACGGCGGGCAGAACCGCGCCGACAAATCCGAGGTCGTGAACCGCCCGTTTTAGTTCCTTGACAGCGTCGGCAATCGATTGCAGCGGGATCAAAGCCATGCCCTTCAGCCGCTTGTCCGGTTTGGTGAAACATTCGTAAAGAAAATTATTGTAGCCCGCCGCCACGGCGCAGGCCCATTCGCGGTCGCGCACCAACCCAAAGGTCAGCCCGGCGGTCGGATATAACACCGACCAGGCGATCTGATCTTCGTCGAGAAAATCTTGCCATTCCTTTAGACTGCCTTTCGCAATGTATCGGCCTTTGCCATCCGCGACGCGGCGCGCCTGGCGGTGAAAACCATCCAGCGTGGGAAAAAACGGAAACGACAGCAGGTCTTCCCTGCCGGTGAACGGCTCGGGTAAAAACTCCAGCAGCTCTCCGTCGCTCTCGACGATATGGCCATCCGCATCAATGAAACCTTCAATCTTCGCCATACAAACCTCAATTCCAGCGGTTACCCGCATTTTAACAATCCGGCAAGGCCGACGATCCGATCGTAACAAAATGTTGTTGGCCGATAAACCACCGATGGTTGAATCAACTATCGGTGCAATCAGCGCGTTTTGTTACCAGATCCACGAAACGCACCGCTTCAAAGAGTTCTTTGCGTACTTGCCGGTGAGTTGCGGTGTGTTGCCGTCTAATCCTTTTTCTTGCCGTTGTAATCGCGTCTCTCTCGCCCAGGTACGCTTAAGATCGTCGCGGATCTTGACGCGCAGACGGCCGAGCGGCTCGGTCTCGAGTTCGACCAGGTCGCCGTCCTGAAAAGGATTGAGGCCACGGTGATTGGTTCCGAGCGCCAACACGTCACCAGGCTCGAGCGGGTGAATCGAGCTAACCCATTCAATACAGCGAGGGATCTTGTGAGCCATGTCGCTGGTGTTGTAATTCTGCATCAGCACGCCGTTATTCCACAGCCGGACTTGCAGAGCGTGTGGATCCTTAATTTCGTCGCTGGTCACGATATAGGGACCGATCGGCGCGAAGGTCGCGCGCGACTTCATTTGATAAAACGTGTTGCCTGGGGGCGGTAGGCCGCGCGCCGATCCGTCGATAAAATTAACGAAACCAAAAACATATTCCATCGCATGCTCGGCGGCCACATGGGCGGCCCGCTTGCCGATCACCAAAGCCAGCTCCACCTCCCCCTCGAAAATCGTCGCCGGCACATCGGGCAGAACCATAGTGTCGCCGTCGCCAATCACGCAACCCGGTGATTTATGAAAAGCATTGACCGGTGCCGGCTCTTTACGCGTGCCATCTTCCATGTAGTTGACCGCCATGCAATCGATATTTACCGGCCGGGGCAGCGGCGGCCGGATCCGCACAGCGGCAAGCGCCTTACCCTTGCCGGCTGCGATTGTTTGCTCGAGCGCGCCGCGATAGTCGCTGAAGCGCTCGATCAGACCGCTGATAAGATCGTGCGGTCCGGTATGCGGAATTTCACGGACGACATCGGTCACGTCGACAACGGTATCCTGTTTCAGCACACCCAGCTTAAACTCATCAAAAAACAGTATTTTCATGCAATCCTCCCCTTTAAGATCCGGCTGGATGAAACAGGTCGATACATGAACGTCGCCCGCACTTGAAACCGAGACCCTGCGACCTCGGTTGCATACAGCATGCGGGCCTAATTCTGATAC
>JAICHC010000702.1 GCA_025922795.1 Candidatus Binatia bacterium
ATTGCCGGCAAACTTTAGTATAGACGATTCTTGCGACGGCTTTGCCCGGTTTCTCCGGTTCGACAATCGTCCAACTGCAAGCCGCGAAGAGGACGGCTCTGGTACGCCGACGTTGCCTGGCTCAACTCGCGGTTAGTACGGGTATCTGCCACCCCGGCGAAGGCTGATCTCAAGCGCATGGGCTCGTATGCCCGCGAAGTGCCAGCCTTTCCTTCTTGCCTTCCGTCCTAAAAAAGGCGACAAATTGTTTCCCGGCTCCACGATTTCCCTTGCTGTCTTCAGATGCCTTTGAGTAGGATTACGACAGAAAGTCGTGTTTTTTTGGCAGAGCGTGACACGTCGAGAAAGGAAGAACCACGACCGTGGCTGCCTTCGAACAATTAATAAATACAGGAGATTGCTTTACCCAGGTTTCGCTTTATCAACTTCTGAGAGAAGACGGACGGGTGTTTATTTTTGTTCATAAGATTCTTGCGGGCGCGGGAAAGGGATCGTTTATGGCCCACCCCACCCACCTTCTTGGCCGCCACAAAGACGAATATGTTGGTACTGGAAAATCACGCGACAAAGCCCTTAGAGATTGCCTTGCAAGAATCAAAGGAGTAACCACCAAAGACATGGCCGACGTTCAATCGCAGTAACTCATCTATGACCTATCCAAGTGGGAGCTAACCACGGCCCATGGCAAGGAACCCGGCTCTTTTTGTGCTCAAAAATTTTCCATAAGCCGGTCTAATATAAGAAGAATTCCTCTCCGAGTCAGCGCAAGTTTAAAATCCAAAGAGAAGGCAACTAACCTGGTTGGTATTGCTTTCTATCTTTTGCTGCCTCGCCCTCGCCGCAGGACAAATCTTTACAAAACCCCACTGTTAAATCCTATGGACGTCGGGTTATGAAAGAAAAAACAATCGCTGGATTAAATAGTGTAGTCCGACCTTTTGGTCGAAACTCTCGACGCTTTTAACGAGCCGTTTCTTCGTTTCCCTCCGACACACTCGAGAACCTATCGGAAACACAGCCTTTCCCCATCGCAAGGTCCGGCACGGATAATGCTCTTAAACAGTTGCGAATCGACGAACCCAAATAAAGGAGAGACCATGGATACGCTATTGATCGTTATTTTAGTGGTGCTTTTGCTCGGTGGTGGGGGTTGGGGATACTCTCGTTGGCGCCGGTAGTCCCGGCGGGCCGTTGACGCGCCCACGAAGTCGCCCGCTTGGAACAAAAAATCCGAACTGAAAGAGCTCACAGCGAGGGCCCGCTGGTGGCGGCAAGTTAGTTCATTGATTCCGCTCTCAGGGCTGGCCAACTGTAACGCGATTCGGTTGCGCACAAAATCACGTCGAACAATTCGCGGATGAAAGATTCGGAGAAGTTATGACGAAGCAAATCGAGATCCACGGCCAGCGAGTCCAACTCTACAGTTTCGACGACGGCCGTACCTGGTCGAGCACCCCGCAATCGATCGTTGCTTTTGGACAAAGGAAGACGTTGCTGCGTTTGGAACTACAAAAGAGTTTTGAACGTATAGACGTGATGCCGGACTCGATCCGAATAACATCATCGAACCTGAGATCCCAATGAGCTGCATTCGACGGTAAGACAAGCGGCACCTTTCGGTCTGCCTCTCTTTAATGTTGTGGGGGTATGGCTCTCCGATCGCGCGAAAGAAAAGGAGCAACTGACATGACCAGTATTTTTTACATCATCGGTGTTGTTGTTGTGGTGTTTTTCATCGTTAGCTACTTCGGACTGATATAGTCGGGGAGCTTCGCGAAAGACTAATCGGAGCTTCCAGCAGCCTTGCTCGCAGCGCTCGAATGAGGGAGATGGCAATCCCGGCGGGATTTGCAGCACATAGCCGGTTTTGCCAGGGCGCGACCTGCCAAATAAGCCGGCACGGTAGCGCGCGATGGCGAAGATTCATTTGCTTACCCAACGCGAGGTCAAAGAGCCAGTCCCGTAATGACCGCCGCGAAAACCGTGCGCAGGAACGCCGCATTCAATGCCTAAAAAAGATAATTTCGTTGCGCCGGCCTGTAGTGTTCGCGCCGGCGGCAAAGTCCTAACCCTAAGGGGCATGGGGTTGCTTATACGGGACGCATTTCTTCAATGGTTTGATGATAACCCATTTCAAATGGGCGCGGCCCTCGCTTATTACACGCTATTCTCCATGGCGCCACTTTTGTTGATTGCGATCGCAGTCGCGGGCTTAGTCTTCGGGCGGGAAGCTTCCCAAGATCAGATTATAGGCGTGATTGAAGGAATCGTTGGATTTCAGAGCGCGCAAGCGATCCAGGCGATAGTCGAAAACGCGGGTCAAAGGCCAGACTCGGGAGTTCTTGCCACCGCCGCCGGCCTGATTCTTTTGTTGCTCGGCGCCGGAGGCGTGGTCGGACAACTGCAAGACTCGCTTAACACAATCTGGCGTGTCGTGCCCAAGAGCGGTAGAGGGATCATGGGTTTTTTGCAGGATCGTTTGGTCACTTATTCCATGGTATTGAGCGTGGGCTTTTTGTTACTCGTCTCACTGGTCATCAGCGCGGGTTTAACCGCGGTGTCGGGACTAGTAGGAGGCTTCCTGCTGATCGACGCTGCTGCGGCGCATACTTTAGATCTCGTCGTCTCGTTGGCGTTTATCACATTGCTCTTCGCGATGATCTACAAATTCGTGCCTGACGTCCGCATCGCATGGAGTGATGTCTGGATCGGAGCGGCCACAGCTTCAGCGTTGTTTTCGGTCGCGGAAAATTTTTAATCGGCTTGTATC
>JAICHC010000703.1 GCA_025922795.1 Candidatus Binatia bacterium
AATTACCGAACATCAGTCTCGGAACGGTCTATCGTAATCTGCAAAAATTGGTCTCCGACGAAAAGCTCCAGGTCTTGATGCGCGGGCGTTCGCAACATTTCGACCCGTTGGTGGAGTGCCACCAGCACTTTATCTGCGAGCTGTGCGATCGCGTGTACGACGTCCTGATCGATAACCAACGAGAGGTCAAACCGGTTAAACTGCCCCACGAAGGTTTCCGCGTAACCTCGCATCAACTCGCCTTCTACGGCATTTGCAAGCACTGCTCTTCGTAGCTCTCTCGATTTTATCGATCCTTGTAATCCAGCGGTTCGGACGCTAGATTTTGGCCGTGGCAAGAAATGTCCGGCGGTGCGACCGGGTCCGGAGCTTCACGGCAGTGATGATCGAGATGGGTCATCGAGGAGGCGCAGAATGAAACGGCGCGGCTTTCTTGGTTTGGCCGGTGCGGCGTGTTTTCTGGCCCTGCGCGGTATCGCCGAAGCGATTTGTAATCCGTCGTTGGTGAGATTGTTTCAACAAGGTCGCCAACTGGTGCAGGCGCGCGGCAACAGCCTGAAATCGCCGTCCTTGGGCTCCTATTTTGTTCAATGGTACGGCCATTCGAGTTTTTTGATTCACTCCGGCAGTCAAACCAAAGTTGTCGCTGATCCGAATTTCAACGTCACGCCGGGGATTCAAGCCGACGCGGTGACCGTGAGCAACGACCACTTTACTCATAATAATACCGGGGCGGTGACGGGCAACCCGGTGATCCTTCGCGGCATTACCTTTAAGCAAACCTGGAATCCGATTCGCACCAGCGTCAAGGACATCACCATCGTCAATATTCCCAGCCAGCGCGGTCAGAGTTGGGGCGCCATCGCGAACTCCATTTTCGTCTACGAGATGGGCAGCTTGTGTCTCGCACATTTGGGCAATATAGGCCATCTACTCACACCGGAGCAGGTCAAAGTTTTGCAGCATGTTGACGTGATGATGGTGCCCATCGACGCAATGACCAACCTTGGATTCGACGACATCGTCAAAGTGGTCGAGCAGGTGAAACCGCCGATCGTGATCCCGATGCACTACGACGTCGCGCGTCAGGCTGAGCTTTTCGCCGCGTTCGCCCGGGAGCATTATCCGGTCAAAACAATTGCCCATTCCGAACTGACGCTTAATCGTAGCATGCTGCCGAAAAGTACCGAGGTGTTCATTCTCGCGCATCCGCGTCCGTCCTTATTCGGCGATTGAGTTTCAAGTTGATACGCAGCGGAGTCTTGCAGGTTGATGTTTGGCGGCTTTCCCATATAATGAGTGGCACTGGGATCTTGCGCTCCGATTGGATGCACGGTGAATCAAAACGATCTCGATTATTTTCGCAACCTTTTAAACCAACGGATCGCCGAGCTTCGCCAAGAGGCCGGCAAGACCGTCGAAAACATGGACGAGGACGAGAACTTTCCCGACCCCACAGACCGGGCCTCGATGGAGTCCAACCGCAACTCCATCCTGCGGATCCGTGATCGCGAGCGCAAACTTATTTTTAAAATTCAGGAAGCCTTGCAGCGCCTCAACGACGGCGAGTACGGAATTTGCGAGGAGTGCGGCGAAGAAATCGGCCTCGAACGACTAAAAGCCCGTCCGGTGACAACTCTGTGCATCGGCTGCAAATCCAGCCAAGAGATTGCCGAGCGCAAATCAAAAAGATTCGTTTAGCTCCAGCGGAAAAACTTCATGAAGGTACGCAAAGCGGTCATACCGGTGGCGGGATTGGGAACGCGGTTTTTACCCGCGACCAAAACGGTCCCCAAAGAGCTCTTGCCGATCGTCGACATTCCATCCATCCAGTATGTTGTACAGGAAGCGGTGGATGCGGGCATTGAGGAGATCATTTTCGTGACGGGACGAGGAAAGGACGGTATCGAAGACCATTTCGACGACGCACCGGAACTGGAGCAGGTCTTGGCCGAGCGCGGCCAAACGGAAATGGTCAAGATGCTGCGGCGCATCGCCGAGATGACCGAAGTCGTTTCGGTTCGGCAAAAAAAACCGCTCGGTCTCGGGCATGCCGTGCTTTGCGCGCGTGATTTGGTCGGCGATGAGCCATTCGCCGTGATGCTTGCTGACGATCTGATCGAGAGTGACACGCCGTGCATTCGCCAGCTGTTGGAAATCTTTCAGGACACCGACGAATCGGTCGTGGCGCTCATGGAAGTCCCGCTGTCCGAGGTGCACCAGTACGGTGTCATCAAGGGCAACGCCGTCAAGCCGCGTCTCTTTCAGGTGGAGGCGATGGTGGAGAAACCGCCGGCGAAGCATGCGCCGTCACGGATGGCGATCATCGGCCGCTACGTGCTGCGGCCGGAGATTTTTTCAATCCTGCACAGTCTTCCGGCGGGTAAGGGCGGCGAAATTCAGCTGACCGACGGCTTGGCGCAACTTGTGAACGAGCGCAAGGTTTTCGGCTGCGAGTTTGTCGGCGATCGTTATGACATCGGCGACAAGTTCGGTTTCGTCCGAGCCACGATCGCGTATGCGTTGAAAAGACCAGATTTAAAAGATAAAGTCCTTCATTACTTAAAGACGATGTCGCGTTAACCGGGGCCGTAGCTCAGTTGGGAGAGCGCTAGAATCGCACTCTAGAGGCCGTGGGTTCGACTCCCATCGGCTCCACCAAATGTGACAGTGTAAAGAACTCCTCTTTCTGAGGCTTTTTGCCGTCGGATCGAGGAGTTCTCACTGTCATCGGTAGCTTATAGGTCAACCTCACATCATTTCCCCGCAC
>JAICHC010000704.1 GCA_025922795.1 Candidatus Binatia bacterium
GCCGTGCTTGATTGCTATCTTGGCGAAAGCGTAGCGATATGACCGCTCTCCTCGAAATCAGAGATCTCGATGTTTACTACGGCGCTGCCCAAGCGCTCGCCGGTGTATCACTCGACGTCCCTAAAAAAGTAATCACCGCCATCGTGGGCGCCAACGGCGCCGGTAAATCGACGTTGATACGTGCCATCGCCGGCATTGAACGGGCGCGCGCCGGACGAATTTTTTTTGCCGGTGACGACATCACCGATCGCGATTCACACGAAATCTGCAATCTGGGGATCGGCCAAGTCGCCGAAGGACGCCAGCTCTTTCCCAGTCTCACGACGGCGGAAAACTTGGCGATAGGCGCGATGCTCCCGCGCGCCCGCGCCAGCCGCCGGCAAACAATGGATCAGGTATTCTCATTATTTCCGCGCTTGAGCGAGCGCCGCAGGCAGCTCGCCGGAACCCTTTCGGGAGGCGAGCAACAAATGCTTGCCATCGCGCGCTGCCTGATGAGCCGCCCCGAACTGATCATGCTCGACGAGCCTTCCCTCGGACTTGCGCCGACAATCGTGCAACAGTTGCTTGACGCCGTTCACAGGCTCAACCAGCAGGGTCTGACTGTAGTGCTCGTCGAGCAAAAACGTCGCGGTGTCACTTCAAATCTCTCAGCGCGCTTACGTGCTCGAGAATGGCAGCGTCGTCATGTCCGGCGGCGGCCGCGAGTTGCTCAACGATGACCGGATTCGTCGGGCGTACTTGGGTCTATGAGTTGTACAAGGTTCAAGATTTGGGCCGAGGTCGTCGAGCTTTGACTGGAACATTGAACGGCTTTAGCGCTCGAAGGTGCCATCGCGCCGCTTGACCGCTTCGCGTTGGCCGTCTATCAATGGCTTCGCTTCAGCTGGAGCAGGTGACTCGGGCAAAGTTTTCTGACATAAAGAAACCGACCCTAAGCCGGGTCAGGGATTGAACTAGAGCCTGCCGGTAGGCCGTCGATCCAGTCAAGTTGAGGAGGCAGCTAAATGAGCGACAGGGAGATCAAAAAATCCACCCAGCGTTGGCAATCCGACGTTATCGTCGATCTGATCAAGCAGTACGATTTTCCTTATATCGCGCTTAATCCCGGTGCGAGCTACCGCGGCTTGCACGATTCACTGGTGAATTACGGCGAGAACAAGCCGCCCATGTTGCTCTGCAATCATGAAAAGATAGCGGTGCAAATCGCCCACGGCTACGTTAAGGCGAGCGGTAAGCCGATGATGGCGATCGTTCACAACGTCGTCGGCCTTTTGCACGCGCCAATGGGGATTTACTATGCGTACATCGACCGGTGCCCGGTTTTTATCGTCGGCGCCACCGGGCCAATGGACGAAAAGCTCCGCCGCCCGTTTATCGATTGGATCCATACCGCGTTCGCCCAGGGCGACGTCGTTCGCGGCTTTACCAAATGGGACTACCAGCCCGGCAGCATTCACGGCGTGCCGGATTCCTTCGCGCGCGCCTATTCGATCATGATGAGCGAGCCCCAGGGCCCGGTCTACATGGTTTACGATTCGGCAATGCAGGAAAGCCCGATGAAGGAGGAAATGGCGCTGCCGAAGTATTCTGTCAAAGTTCCCTCGCGCATCGCCCCCGAGCCGGCGGTCATCGAAGAAGCCGCCGACCTGCTCATGGCCGCGGAAAATCCGTTGTTGCTGACCGAATATGCGGCACGCATGCCGATTGGTTTCAATTCCACGGTCGAACTGGCCGAAACCGTCGGCGCATCGGTGTACGACATCAACAAGCGCCTCGGTTTCCCCAATCGCCACCCGTTGAGCGTCAGCTTTCACGGCGACGCGTTCAAAGGCGTCGATGTCGTCGCGGCCTTGGATGTGGTCGATTGGACGCGTGGCTCGCACAAGCTCAATACCCAGACACGCGAGATCAGCGTTGTGACGGCGCCTGACTGTAAATGGATCGATGTCGGCTTCGCCGATATTGAAATCAGCAAGTGGGCGACCGACTACAATAAGCATCACAACTGGGATCTTCGCGTTCTTGGCGACAGCGCGCTTGCGCTGCCGGCGCTTACCGCCGCCTGCCGCAAGCGCATCGACGGCAATCAATCCCTGATTGCAAAAGTCAACGAGCGCAAGAAAGCGATCGGCGAACGGCACGCGCGCCAGTGGCAAAAATGGCAGGATCAAGTCAAAGAGGAATGGAACCAGCGCCCGATGACCGAGTCGCGCCTGGCGCACGAGATGTGGCAGGTCATCAAAGGCGATGACTGGGTGCTAACGGCCAATACGCTCAAGGAATGGGTGCACAAGATCTGGGACTTCGACCAGCCCGATCGCCATGTCGGCCGCGAGCTCGGCACCGGCACACAGATCGGCTTGTCGATCGGCGTCGCTCTTGCCCACAAAGGCTCCGGCAAGCTCGTGATCGATCTGCAGCCCGACGGCGATTTGATGTTCGATCTCGGCGCGCTCTGGATGCCGATCAAGTACGAGATTCCGATGCTGATCGTCATGTACAACAACCGCGCCTATTATAACGACTGGGCACACCAGATCCACATGGCGCACCAGCGCGGCACCGATCCGGCGCGCGCTTACATCGGCATGGATCTCGAAGGGCCGCCGCCGGACTTCGCGCATATCGCCAAAGGCATCGGCTGGTATGCCGAAGGACCGATCGAAGATCCTGCGCAAATCGGCCCGGCTGTAAAGCGTGCGATCGCGCAGGTGAAAGCCGGCAAGCCGGCACTCATCGACGCCATTGTCTGGCGCCGCGGCGAAAA
>JAICHC010000705.1 GCA_025922795.1 Candidatus Binatia bacterium
ACCGGCTCGGGCTTCAATCCCGATGCGGAAAACAGCGCAAACGGTTCGTAGGTTTCCATTTCGATGCGGCCGCTGCGCAGCGTCCGTTTCAAGATTTTCCAAACCGCCGGTTCCGTGATCGCGTCCTCCAGACTGAAAATCAGATAGCCGCCGTGGGCGCGCAAAAAAGAACCGGATTTAATGCGCGTGAAATTGGTCACCACCCGGCCGAACCGATCGACGACCCGTTCGATGGTGCCGAATAGGTTGAGATAGGTCGGCGCGCTTTCGACGATGATCGGCGCGCCATTGGTTTGAGCATTATCAACGACGATGTTCACTTCGTATTCGAGATAGGGATCGCGCTCGCGCGGCATCGGCAAAAATGGCAGTCCAAAGGACGGCGCTGGGGCTTCCTTGAAGTCGTCGAGATTGGTCAACACCTGGTTTTTGACTTCGGCGAGATACAGATTCACCTCGTCGTTGCCGAGCTCGTTTTCAATCCGCTGCAGGATTGGCACGAGCAGACTCTCGCAGAAACGCTGCTCGATCGTATGAATGTCCTCTTCCATCTCGCGCATAATTTCCTGTTGTTTGCGTGCGAGCCGCTCCATCTCAAGCGAGAGTTCCTGCTGTCGTCTCTCCACTTCGCGGCGCTGTTCCTCTGAGAGCGCGGCGAAGTCCTGCGGCCGCTGCAGCGGCTTGCCGTCGATGACCGGGACGAAATAAATATGCCCGCGACTGCTCGTCTGATGCTGAAAGCCGCGTTCGCGGGCGAGGGCGGCGAATTGCGCATTTAGCTCCTGGGCGCGGTTGTTGTACTTCTCGGTGAGCGAAAATTTCTCCTTGTCGAACGCTTCCTGACGAAACGCTTTAGGCAATTCCTCGCGTACGGTCCTGACCAGATCGTGCATCATCTGTCGAAGCCGCTGACCTTCGGCCGGCTTTAAATAGATCGCCCGCGGCGCATCCGGTTGTTTGAAATTGTGCACGTACACCCAGTCGCCCGGAGTCGCGGTGGAGGCCGCTCGCCGCGCCACCCAACGCCGCACGGTTTCCAACTTGTAGGCACCCGTCAGACCGGAGACGAAAATATTGTAGCCGTTGCTGCCGACGCCCAGGCCCAACTCCAATGCGGCTAGGGCGCGCTCCTGACCGACGAATTCCGTCGCCCTGCTGAGCTCGCTCGTCGAGGTGAATTTGCCGGCGATTGTGCCGGTGAAGCGCAGCTCCTCGGCGGTCAGCTCGCGCTCAGGTCGAGCCGCGGGCTCGGTTGTTTCGATGTACGTCAAACCTGTTGTGCCGCTCATTTTGCCTCTTCTCTCCGCTGATTGGACTTTGGCATGATGACGCGCAACACGCCCTCGCAAAACTCCAACTTGACGGCATCTTTGTCGACGCGCTCGGGAAGCGCCATGCGCCGCATGAAGTATCCCGAGGACCGTTCGATCGTGTGAAATCGGCCGTCGCGGTTGTTGTCCAACGAGCGCCAGCCGCGCAATACCACAAAGTTGTTCTCAATATCGATCTTGAGGTCATCGGCCTTGACGCCGGGCAAGTCGGCTTCGAGGATGAACGCATCGGCAGTCTCGTAAAGATCCAGCGACGGATTCCAGCCGCGGACGTCGCGGCAGAAGCCCCAGGGCCGATGGATAATCTCATCGAACAGGCGCTCGACCTCCAGCGAGAGGTGCATGGGAAACGAGATTGACTGATTGGGTTTTTTGGCCATCGGGGACTCCCCTCATTTTAACTCCGTGCGCGCGACGGGAGCCGACATGGACTACTTAACGCAATGACTATGCCATTAGTAGGCCTAATTCACTTAAACTTTTTGCTGCTTAATGGCGCTCGCTTCCTAATCCTGAGAAGCAAGCGGGAAAGTTCTCGCAGCGCTGAGAAGGCGGCGCCGCTGTAGCCCGGGGTGCAGAGGCACATCGCTTGCGTTAGACTTATTTTAACAGAAGCGAAGCGCAACGCGGTTGTCGCAGAAAGATCGGAGGTGCCAATGAACGAAAAGATTCAAGGATTGCTCGGCACAGATACGGAGGCGACAGAGCAGTTCTTTAGTACCTTTCGCCGCCGTGAGCCGATAGAACCGGAACGGGCTCTGCTAGCGGCGCTCCTTCAGGACGCAATCGAAGATTATCGCAAGTTCAAACAGGCGCGCGATCCCGAAGGCAGACAACGCTTTCGCGAAGTCGACGCGTGGATCAACGAAAGCACGAGCGATTGGATTTTCTCGTTCAAAAACGTCTGCGAGCTGTTGAACCTGGAGCCGGAATACGTCCGGCGCGCGCTTGACCCGCGCCAGCACAAAACGCACAACTAGGAGAGCCCAGGCTGGGTGTGGAGTGTGATCGTGCGCAGCCGGAACCTCGATCGAACGTTTTTCCCCCCGTAGCCTTAGTGACGTGGCCAGTAAAGCAGTAGAGGCACGCCAGCATGGCGCACGCAGGTTGCCGCGACACTGCCGATGAGAGCGCGTTCCAGGCCGCCGCGCGCATGAGTAGTCATCGCCAAGAGAGTACCGGGCAGATCGCGCACATAGCTGCAAATCGCTTCGGCCGGCTCGCCGTGCAGCACTTCCCACTGATTTTCGTCCCCGTGGTGCGCTTTGATCTCGGCGGCCTTGCGCTGGACGTAGGATGATTCGAGCACGTCCGTTTTCTCTTGCTCGCTGAGGGGTGTCAACGCCGAATTCACCGGCAAAGCTTGCAACAGATGCAACTGCGCCGATAGAAACTGAGCGGCTTTGACCGCATGCGGAATAATCTTCTCGGAAA
>JAICHC010000706.1 GCA_025922795.1 Candidatus Binatia bacterium
AACCTCAAGATCAATTCGTACTGCGTCTATACCAATACGGCATCAGCGGCTTCGTTCCGCTCCATCGGTGGGCCGCAGACTGCGTGGGCCACCGAGTCGCAGATGGATATCATCGCGCAGAAACTCGGCATCGATCCGGTCGAGCTGCGGCGAAAGAATTTGATCAACAAAGGCGAAGAGATCAGGCCAAAGTACCGACCGCTCGATGCGGATCTCGCCAAAGGACTCAAGCTCGTCGTAGATAAATTAGACTGGGATGGCCCGATTTCAAGGGACGGGCACGGCAGGGGAGTCGGCTTCGGCACGACCGACCCGGGCGCGCCGCTGGCCTCGACTTCGACGGTGCATGTTCTCTCCGACGGCAGTGTCGTGTTTCTGTGCGGCACGGTGGAGCTTGGTCAGGGCTCAAAGACCGTAATGAGCCAGATCGTCGCCGAAGAATTACGCGTGCCGCTCGAACGTGTCACCGTGCGCCCTATCGACACGGCATTCACGCCGTTCGACCGCTCGACGGGGTCGAGCCGGTCGACGACCGTTATGGGAAAAGCCGTTGAGCTGGCCGGCAGCGACGCGCGCCGGCAAATCATCGAGCTTGCCGCTGAACACTTCGAATGTCCCGAAGAAGCGGTCACTTTGAAAGACGGTGAAGCGATCGCCGGTGGCAAAAGAATTAGTTACGGTGAATTGATTCATAAGCACTTTGCCATGCAGGGTGGGGAGTTGGTAGGAACCGGTTATGCTCACAGCGGCATGGCGCCGTCGCCGGCGAACCCGCTCTTTTGGGAAATCGGTATCGGCGCGGTGGAAGTGTCGGTAGATCGGGAGACGGGCAAAGTTCACGTTGAAAAATATGTGACCGCGGCCGACGCGGGCAAAGCGCTCCATCCGCTGCACTGCGAGGGGCAGGACGAAGGCTCGGCGATGATGGGATTCGGCCACACGTTCTACGAGACTTACCAATTCGACGGCGGGCAGATCATCAATTCTACTCTAATCGATTACAAAGTGCCGACGTTCAATGATGTGCCGGACGAGTTCGAATCGATTTTGATCGAAGACGCCAACGGCCCCGGACCGTACGGTGCGAAAGGTTTGGGCGAGGGCGGCATCATTCCGGTAGCGCCGGCGGTGGCGAACGCAGTGGCTTGGAGCACCGGAGCGCGCGTCAAGTCGCTGCCTTTGACGCCGGAGAAAGTCTGGCGGGCGTTGCGCGAGGCGAACAGGCCCTAGGGTTTGGGGCATGACCGAAAGGAGATCCTTATGCGTGCTTATCCAAGAGTCATGATGTCCGCAACGATCGTCTTGGCGTTGCTCGTTTTTCGCGATTTCCCGGCGCATGCGCAGATCAAAATGACGATCGCCTATTCTTCCATCGGACCGATGGCGGCCGGCGTATGGATGGCCAAAGAGAGCGGTGCTTTCGAAAAGTATGGTCTTCAAGCCGACATTCTTCTGATTACCTCAGGTCCGGTGGCTGTACAGGCCCTGATCGGCGGCGATCTGCATGTGGTGAGCGCGGCCAGCAACGCGGTCATCAATGCAATCTTGAACGGCGCCCCGATCATTGCCGTCGGCGGCACGGCCAATCGTCCCTATCACCGGCTGTTTGTTCAGCCGGAAATCAATCGCTTGGAAGATTTACGCGGCAAGGCGCTCGGTGTCACCCGCTTTGGCTCGATCACCGATAACCTGAGCCGTATCCTTCTGCGCAAACACGTCTTGGAAGGAGCGGTCAACGTTCGGCAGATGGGCGGCACCATCGAGGTGGCGGCGGCCTTTCAGAACCGATTAATTGCGGGCGCGGTGACCTCCGAGCTGCGCGTGACCCCGCCGAGCCAGCCCAAGATTCTGGTACGGCTGGTGGATATGGGGATTCCTTATTCCATGAATATGATCGCAGTCCAAAAGGAATATTACCGGCGCAATCCCGAAGCGGTTGAAAACACCGTGCGGGCGTACGCCGACGGGCTTGCGTTCATGCACCGCAATAAAGAACGTTCTCTGAAGATCATAGGCAAGTATTCGCGTCTTAATGATGCGAAACTTATCGACCAGTTTTACGAGGATGCAATGACCTACTTAGACCGGATACCCCGGGCGGAACCCGAAGCGGTGCAAACCATTCTGGAGTTCATGGGTAAAAAAGGTATCCCGGTAGAAACTTTTCAGGACAACGCTGTCGTTGATAAGCTGATTCGCGAAGGATTCTTCGACAAGCTTAATAAAAAATCGTGACGATCATCCGGTCGGCAAACTTTCCGACAAAGTTGCGCTTACTAGAGGCCGATTGTGCGGCTGCTCCTCAGAATGACATTCTGCACAGTTTGCTTGCCACAAGGGATGGCCAGAGTTCTTGTGTTCGTACCCAAGGGGAGTCTAAGGAACTTATAAATTGCTCTCCATAGGAGCACAACGATGACTAGGATCGTTACACGCGGCTTGAAGGAGGAAGAGGACGGCATTCAAGGCTACATCGCGCATCCCGATCGCGCCGAGAAGGGGCCCGGCCTCTTGCTGATTCATCAGCACTCGGGACTCACCGGCTACTTGAAAACCGCGGCCTACAAACTCGCCCAACTCGGTTACACGACTGTGATTCCGAATCTCTATCACATGCTTGGTTACCCGGCGGAACAACATATCGACACGGGGACCGAGATTCAAAATAACACTCCCGACCCGGATTTCGTTCGCGTCATCGATCGCGGTTGGCGCTATTGTCTTTCGCGCTATGATGTCGATGGCGCTCGCGTCGCTGTGGTCGG
>JAICHC010000707.1 GCA_025922795.1 Candidatus Binatia bacterium
CAAACTTATGAGACTCCTAATTTCCGGGCCACCCGACGGCGATGTTGCCAAATCTTTTTATCCGCTCTATTGACCGGCGCCAGTGGGGCCGTTACGCTATTAAGCAGGACGGAATCGATCTGGACCACTGAGCATTAACGCGAAAACAATATGTTTCCGTACCGCGACGAGAACCAGACACAGCACACGTCCATCGTCACAATCGCGATCATCGCGTTAAATGTGCTCGCTTGGATATTTCTTCAAGGCGCCGGATCGACTTTCGCACTCGCCAAATCCGTCTGCGAGCTCGGCCTGATTCCGGGCGAGCTACTGCTCTCGGTCCAGCCCGGCACGCAATTTCCCATGGGCGAGAATCTCGTTTGTATAATCGATCCAGGCCGGCAGGTCTCAAACCTGATCACTTCCATGTTTCTGCACGGATCTTGGCTGCACTTACTGGGGAATATGTGGTTTTTGTGGATCTTCGGCAACAACATCGAAGATTCCATGGGGCATCTGCGGTTTGTCGTGTTTTACCTCGTATGCGGACTGGCCGCGGCATTCGGGCAAATTGCCGCTAACCCTAGTTCGGTTATTCCGATGGTCGGCGCCTCGGGCGCCATCAGCGGCGTGATGGGCGCCTACTTGATCCTGTTTCCCAGGATAAGGGTCTACGCCCTCATATTTCTCGGATTTTTCTTTACTTCCGTGGGCATGCCGGCGTGGGTGATGTTGGGTTACTGGTTTTTTATCCAACTCGTAAGCGGGCTAGTAAGTATCGGGGCCGAGGGCGGCGTCGCATTCTGGGCCCATGCCGGAGGGTTTATCGCCGGCGTCGTGTTGATAAAATTGTTTATTCGTCCGGATTACCTGGAGGCGCACCGGCAACACCACTGGCGGCCGCGCCGTCTCATGTATGAGTGACGCAGAGCCGGCCAGCCTCTGCAATAATTCAACGGTAACGCGTCAACAGTAGCAGTCTAAATAGGGAGGTGGATTATGCCTATCGTAAGACTGATTTACGTGACGGTCAAAGAGGATCAGGTAAAGCAAGCGATCGAGCTTTGGAAAAACCATTGCGCCCCTCTCATGATCCAGCAATCCGGATGTTTATCTGAAAAACTGCTGGAATGCGTCGATGCACCGGGAGAATTTATTTCCTATTCTGAGTGGGACAGCCAGGAAAGCATCGACAAGTATCGCAGCAGCGAGGCCCATGCTGAGATACAGCGCCACGCCCGTGGCTTGCAGGGCGGTCGAGCGACAGTGAAACGGTATGAAGTAACACCCTAGCAGGCTCCTGAAAGACTCGCGGCGATCATCGGAGCATTGTCGAACGGGTGCGCTCAATCCCTCACTACAACATAGAAGTGGTGGAGTGCTGAAGTAATGGGTTGAAACCAATACTTTGAGTTCTTTTTGAGCCGTCTGGATGTTAGTCGATCTGCAGTTAGGCGATCCCGCGACCTTGCGACCTGACCTGTCCGCGCTCCATCTTTACCCGAGCCATGAATCTCGGCGACAGCTCGCGCAACCGCTCATCGGTCATGCGCCCGCTGCGCGTCATGTAGTCGTACGCCAACTCCCACGGTTGGAATTTCATCTTCTCGGCTAGACATTCATACCAAAACGAACTGGCATTCGCCGCGGCGATGATTTTTTCAACTACCGGCCGGCGCTCGCGCTCGAACACGCCTAGCGCTCGCGACACGTCGGCGCCCGCTTCTCCGAAGGCGCGATCCAGCGCGATGGCGTCCTCAAACGCGAGGCGCGTGCCTGAACCGATGGAAAAATGGACCGTGCGCAGCGCGTCGCCGATCAGCAAGGTATTGCCGACAAACCACCGGCGCGTCTTCAGCAACGGAAACTGGCGCCAGATTGATTTGTTCGACACTAGCGGATGACCCGCTAAATCACGTTCGAAGACGCGCTCGCAATAAGCGCGGCTTTCCTCGTCGGACATTTGATCCAGACCCGCTCGCTGCCATGTAGCCATGTCGCACTCGACGACGAAGGTACTCATCGCCGAATTGTGGCGGTAATGGTGCGCGACGAACGAACCCTCCGGGTTGGCGCGGAAGGTCAAACTGAGGCACTCGAATAATTGCCGCGTGCCGTACCAGGCAAAGCGATTGCTCAGCCAGTCCAGTTGCGGCTCGAATTCTCGATCGAGAGCGCGGCGCACGAACGAGTTGGCGCCGTCGGCGCCGACGAGCAGATCACAGTCGTCGATCTCCTCAAGGGATGCGATAAGGCGCTGGAACTGAATCTCGACAGCGGCGCTGGCACAGAGATCCTGAAGAAACTGGTTGAGCTCCAGGCGGCCGATGGCCGAGAAGCCGTTCCCGTCGATATCGACGCGCTCGTCGCGGTGGACGATGCGCTGGATCGGCCACGATTCCAAACGGGAAATGAGCTGCTTGTGGAAGTCCGGGACATCGCGTTCGAGAAACGCCAGCGCGTTCAAAGAAAAGACGACGCCAAAACCAAAAGTGGCGTCCGCCGCGTTCTGCTCGAACACCCGTACGCTCCAGGCCGGGAACCGCCGCTTGATCAGCAGCGCGAACAACAAACCGGCCGGACCGGCCCCGACGATGTTAATTCTCACAAACGGGACTCACCACGAAGGACCCAGCGCGGCGGAGCCGCAACCAAAATGACAGAATGAATTGGTTGGTGTAAAGCGTTGGGCATGAGCATAACCCACGAAACAGCGAATGAGGTAGCCCGTGCGTTTGTCCAGCGACATCAATCCGATGTGATTGGAGTGTTGCACGGCTGGG
>JAICHC010000708.1 GCA_025922795.1 Candidatus Binatia bacterium
CGGCCCGACGGCTGCCGCGTCGATGCTCGCGGGTGAGGTGCAAGCGGTCGCTATGGCCGGCCCGGCGGTGGTGAGCAGCAATTTGGCGGGCACCGATCTAGTGATGATTGCCGGAATCGTCAATACTTTTGCGTTCCAGATTATCACGGTAAAAGACATCACCACGGCGGAGCAGCTTAAAGGCAAAAGGGTCGGAGTGAATCGTTTCGGCACTGCGCCGGATATCGCCGCCCGTTTTGCTTTGCGACGCATGGGTCTCAATCCGGCTGAGGTCACTATCTTACAGCTTGGTGAACAATCGACTCGGCTGGCGGCGATGAAAGCGGGACAACTGGACGCGGCTATTGTGCTGCCGCCGATCACGACGATTGCGCAGCGCGAAGGCATGAACGTGCTTTTGGACATGTCGGAGCTTGGCGCGGAGTATCAGATCACCGGTCTCGCCAGCAGCCAAAGCTTCATCATGAGGCATCGATCGTCGGCGCTGAAACTCATGCGCGCCTTTGTTGAGGGAATTCACTTCTACAAGACCCGTAAAAAAGAAAGTATGGCGATCATCGCCAAGTACATGCGCACCGACGACATGGAAGCGGTGGGCGCGACCTGGGATTATTTTGCCAACAGGATCGTCCCCAAGAAACCGTATCCGAGCGCCCAAGGAATCAAGGCGCTATTGGAGCTGGCGGCGAAAGAGCGACCCGAGGCGGCCAAGGTCCCGCCCGAACGGATGATGAATATTTCATTGTTGAAAGAGTTGGATGAGAGCGGGTTCATCGACCGGCTGTATAAATAAGGAACATCGGCTGGGGTAGACGGAGTGCTGAGTCGAACCCTGGACCCTCGATCAAAATCGCGATAGCGCATCGGCAAGGAGAACTTTAGATGGTGGATGACGGCGGTAAATTAAAGACCGTGGCGCAGGCCTATCTCGAGGTCGCGGTGGATCATGGCGTGGATTACGTTTTCGGTTTGCCGGGCACAAGCGGGCAGGAGTTTATCGGCACGATTGCCGATCAGGAAAAAGTGCGCTTCATCCTCGCGCTCCACGAGACCTGCGTGGTTTCGATGGCGGATGGACATGCGCGGGTCACCGGCCGCCCGTCGCTCGCGCAGGTGAGCACCTTGCCCGGTTCGGTCAACGCCGTCGGAGCGCTTTATGATGCCTATCGCGATCGCTCGCCGGTGGTGGTGACATCGACCCACGTCGACACTCGGATCGTCGGTCGGGACTCTCACACCGAAGGCAAAGACCTGGTCGAACTGACTAAGCAGTTCACCAAGTGGAGCGCGGAAGTTCATCGCTCCGATCGCATCCCGGAATTTTTAAATCGCGCATTCAAAGTCGCTGCGGCGCCGCCCACCGGCCCGGTTTATCTGTCGCTGCCCAGCAATCTGCTCGGAGAGACGACCGATCGGGAAAATCCTGTGGCGGACCGTGCGCGCATAACGCCGCGGATCGCAGCCGATCCCGAAGCGCTGGAACAGGCGGCTAAACTGCTTGCCAAGTCGAAAAGACCGCTCATCATCGCGGGCAGCGGAATAGTCAAATCGGGCGGCACTGAGGAGTTGATCAAGTTCGCCGAGATGCTCGGTGCCCCCGTGGTGATGGAGCCGCGTTATTCGTTCTTGAGTTTTCCCACCGATCATCCGCAAAGCTTTCAGATTGCCGAAAGAAATCCATCGTTCAACCTACCGGTTTGGGGCGATCCGGACCTGATTCTCACCATCGGCTGCCGGCTGATCCGCGAGTACCGTTATCTACCCGAAGCGGTGATGAAACCGGACACGCGCTGCATTCACATCGAAGAAGATCCCTGGGAGATCGGCAAAGTGTTTCCGGTAGATCTCGGCATCATTGCCGATGGCAAGAGCGCCCTGCGTTCGCTGCTTGAGATCTATCCGAAAGTCGCCGGTACACAGAATGGCCGGGAAGAACGGCTGGAAATCATTCGAAAAGCCCAGGAACAGGCGAAAGCCGAGCTGGAAGAGCGCGTAACACGGGGGTGGGACGGCACGCCGATCAATATGGCGAGACTGGCCCGCACTATGGATTCTTTGCTCGAGAACGACACCCTGATCGTGAACGAGAGCCCGACCAGCAAAGATATTCTCATGGCAAACTTTATGTTTTCACCAGGCCGATCTTATTTCTCCAATTCTTCCGGTGGCTACCTCGGCTGGGGTCTTGGGGCGGCCATCGGCGCGAAGCTGGCTGCGCCGAAGCGTCGCGTGGTCGCTTGTCTCGGCGACGGCAGCTGCATGTTCGGCCTCCAAGGGCTCTGGACCTTGGCCAAATATCGCGTGCCGCTTCTCGTCATCGTCTTTAACAACCGCGCCTACATGGCCGTGAAGAATCAGTTCCGTGGCTCGGAAGAGAGGATTCGCTTGGCCGCGGAAATGGGCGCCGAACTGGTCGGGCCTGAGCTGAATTTCGCGAGGCTCGCCGACACGTTCGGCATCTTCGGCCAGAGAGTCGAGCAGCCCGACGCCATCGAACCAGCGCTCAAACGCGCGCTGGAGCAAAATGGGCCGGCGCTGGTAGATGTCGTCATCGGTCAAAACACGCGAAAGGACTGATGGCGCTCCTTCACCACAAAGGTTACGAAGAGCCCAGCGCGGCGGAGCCGCAACCAAAATCGCAAGAGACACCTCACCACGAAGGACACGAAGAGCACGAAGTAGGAGATTAAAAAGTAATATTCCTGAACCTTCGTGTCCTTCGTGCCTTCGTGGTGGACATCATATTTACTTTTTGTTTCAG
>JAICHC010000709.1 GCA_025922795.1 Candidatus Binatia bacterium
ATGGGCCGCACTGGCAAGTTATTCGGCTATGAGCATTTCGGTGTGAAGCCGGACATCATGACTTTGGCCAAAGCTTTGGGCGGCGGCCTGCCGCTCGGGGCGATGCTGGCGCGCGAGGAAATCGCGAGCAGCTTCGGGCCGGGCAGTCATGCGTCGACTTTCGGCGGCAATCCGGTGTCCTGCGCCGCAGGCTTGGCCGTCATGGATGCGTTGGTGAAAGGCGGCGTACTCAAGAATTGCGTCCAGATGGGCAAGTACCTCGTCAAGTCGCTCGAAGCGCTCAAGAAGCGTTTTTCGTTCATCCGCGAGATTCGCGGCAAGGGCTTGCTCATCGGGGTTGAATTGACGATCGAGGGCGGCAAGATCGCCGAGATCTGCATGCAGGAAGGTTTGCTGATTAACTGCACAGCCGCAAAAGTGTTGCGCTTCGCGCCGCCCTTGACGATCACCAAGCGCGAGATCGACCGCGCCATGGCTATTTTAGAAAAAGTTCTCGCTCGCCAGTAAGCCGGCTCCGCGCATTCATGACATGAGCAAACGCGACTTAGTAAGTTTCGCCGGCCTTGGCCGGCGCGAATTCGACGCTATTTTGACCCTGGCCGGCAAGCTGAAACGCTTGCAGAAGCGTGGTATCGCACACCGTTTTCTGGCGGGCAAGGGGCTGGCGTTGGTTTTTGAGAAGCCCAGCCTGCGTACGCGCGCGACTTTCGAGGTCGGCATGACGCAATTGGGCGGGAGCGTGATTTTTCTTGGCCCCGCGGAAGTCGGCCTCGGCACGCGGGAGACGCCGGCCGATTGCGCGCGCAGCCTGGCCCGCTGGGTCGATCTCATCGCCGTGCGCACGTTTGCGCAGAAGACGCTTGAAGAGATGGCTGCGTATTCCTCGGTGCCCGTGATCAATGCGCTGACGGATCTGTATCATCCGTGTCAGATTCTGGCAGACTGCCAGACGCTCGTCGAGCACAAGGGCAAGCTCGACGGTCTGAAGATCGCCTTTGTCGGCGACGGCAACAATATGGTTCATTCTTGGATTGAGGCCGCCGCCATCGAGTCCTTTTCGTTCACCTTGGCTTGTCCGAAAGGCTATGAGCCGGATCGCGACGTTCTCGGTAAAGCTCGCGCCGCGGGTGCGAAGATCGAGGTGACTCAGTCCGTCGAAGAAGCGGTGGGTGGCGCCGACGCGATTTATACGGACGTCTGGACCAGCATGGGCCAGGAAGAAGAAGCGCAACGGCGCCGGCGCGCGTTTCGCGACTACCAAGTCGACAGCAGAGTTGTAAAGATGGCGAAGCGAGATGCCCTGGTGATGCATTGTTTGCCGGCGCATCGCGGCGAGGAAATCACTCACGACGTTTTAGAGAGCTCACAGTGCGTCGCCTTCGATCAGGCGGAGAATCGGCTGCATGCGCAGAAGGCCGTGATGGCATGGCTGATTAATGGGTCTAAAGGTTCAAGACGTTCAACGACGAAAAAGCGTTAGGATTAGACGACGATGAAAGTCAACAAAGTGGTATTGGCCTATTCGGGCGGGTTGGACACCTCGGTGATTTTGCGCTGGTTGATGGAAGAGTACGGCTGCGAGGTGATCGCTTTTTGCGCCGATCTCGGCCAGGGCGAAGATCTCCAGGCGATCAAGCGCAAGGCGATCCGGACCGGCGCGAGCAAAGTCGTGATCGGCGATCTGCGCGAGGAGTTCGTCAAGGAATACGTTTTTCCGATGCTGCGCGCCAACGCGGTGTATGAAGGATCGTATTTGCTCGGCACGTCCATCGCGCGGCCGTTAATCGCCAAGGGTCAGATCGATGTGGCGGCGAAAGAGAGAGCCGACGCGGTTTCACACGGTGCAACCGGCAAGGGCAACGACCAGGTACGCTTCGAGCTGACCTACTACGCGCTCAAGCCGGACATCAAAGTCATCGCGCCCTGGCGCTTGTGGAATCTTAACGCGCGCTCGACCTTGATCGATTATGCGCGCAAGCATGGCATTCCCGTGCCGGTAACCAAGTCCAAGCCTTACAGCACGGATCGCAACTTGTTTCACATCAGTTACGAGGGTGGCATCCTGGAAGATCCCTGGAAGGAAGCTCCGGCCGACATGTTTGTCTGGTGCCGCTCGGTGGAAAAGGCGCCCAATCGCCCGGAATATGTCGAAATCGATTATCAGACCGGCAATCCCGTTGCGGTGAATGGCCGCAAACTCTCGCCGGCTCATTTGCTGGCGCGGCTGAACGACATCGGCGCCAGGCACGGCGTCGGCCGGGTCGATTTGGTGGAGAACCGCTACGTCGGCATGAAATCGCGGGGTGTTTACGAAACTCCCGGCGGGACGATTCTTCACGCCGCACACCGCGGCATGGAGTCGATCACCATGGACCGCGAGGTGTTGCGCCTGCGGGATTCACTGATCCCGCGCTACGCCGAGATGATCTACTACGGCTACTGGTTCGCGCCGGAGCGCGAGGTCTTGCAGAAAACCATCGACGCGGCGCAGGCCAACGTAAGCGGCAGGGTCCGGCTCAAGCTTTACAAGGGCAACGTGACGGTCGTCGGGCGGAAGTCCGAGACCTCGCTGTACGATCCGAACGTGGCGACCTTCGAAGCGGATCAGGTTTACCAGCAAGGCGATGCCGAGGGTTTCATTCGCTTGAACGCGCTTCGGCTTCGATTACGCAAGCTGGCCAAAGCAAAATAGAGTAATGGATAATGGATAATTGAGAATGGATAATTTCGGAACCCGACATGATTAATTTCCCATTATCCA
>JAICHC010000710.1 GCA_025922795.1 Candidatus Binatia bacterium
AGATGATGGTCGACCAGTTTTTCAAGAAAATCGAAACCTTTATTTGATCGCTGCCGAAAAACTCACCATGCCGCCGCTGGGAATTTTTGGTTAAAGCTCCACCATGGGGTTCGTACCGTGCCGCCGCTGGTAAGCGTCATCATTCCTACTTACAACCGATGGCCCATGGTCGGTGCAGCCGTCGAATCCGTGCTGGCACAAAGTTTTTCCAACTTTGAGCTGATCGTTATCGACGACGGTTCGACCGATGACACAGCCGCTGAGCTGGCGAAATTCGGTGCGCGGCTGCGAATTTTTTCGACGCCAAGACAAGGGGTGGCGGCGGCGCGCAACGCCGGAGCGAGGCAGTCCTGCGGCCGTTATCTTGCCTTTCTGGATTCCGACGATCTGTGGTGCCCGCGCAAGCTGGAGCGACAAACGGCATTCATGGTGGAATATCCCGAGGCGCAGATCTGCCAGACCGAAGAGATATGGGTTCGGAACGGCATCCGGGTCAACCCGAAAGCCGCACACCGCAAGCCGTCCGGCGACATTTTTTTGCGCAGCCTCGATCTTTGTTTGGTCAGTCCGTCGGCCGTCATGATGACGCGAGAACTGTTTCAACGACTCGGTGGGTTCGACGAAACTTTCCCCGCGTGCGAAGACTATGACTTATGGCTGCGCATTGCCGTGAACGAATCGGTTCCGCTGCTTGCCGAGGCGCTCGTGACCAAGCGCGGCGGCCATGCGGATCAGTTGTCACGTTCCACATGGGGGATGGATCGCTATCGAGTTCTCGCTTTGCAGAAAATTCTCCGCGCGGGAATCGAGGGCTCCCGGCGCAAGGCGGTACTGGCAACTTTACGGCGCTAGGTCGGCGTGTTGGTCAACGGCGCGCGCAAACGAGGCAAATGGCGCGAAGCAGACGATTACCAGGCGCTGCTCCGCGAATTCGAACAGGAGACAATCGATGTCGGAGACGGCGATCCGCGATTACGCCCGGGCCAAGGGCTTTCACCGGCAGACGCTTGAGCGTTGGCTCGGGTGGGCGCCGGCGGACCGCGAAGCCTTGGAAGAGATCGCCATCGGCCTGAAAACCAGTGAAAACCACCTGCGTGAAATGATGGACTGGCTCGAGGAGATCTCGCTGCGCGATCGATCGAAGATTTGCGATATTCTGGGCGAGCACGAAATCTTTTCGATCAAAACCAACCCGCGCCTCGGCCGGGCTGACAAGCTCAAACGCATCAAGGAGCAACTCAGGCGGTGGAGATTGCCGCGCTTGGCTGAAATCGAGGATGCGATTCGACACAATATTCAGGCGCTGAGGCTCCCTGCCGAGATTCGTTTGAAGGTACCGCCGGGGTTGGAGGGGGGACGCCTGCTGGCGGAAATTAGCGCCGGCAGTCTGGCGGAATTTCAGCAATTGGCTCGTAGGCTGACTGATGCTGCCGCGACCCATTTGCTCGCGGAGATTTTTCAGCGTTTGTCCGGAGAGCCTACGGAGGAACGGGGTCAGCACTGCTAGTAAACCTCTCTAGGCTTCGTCCGCTCATTCGCTCGCTACAACACCCGAGTAGACCATTGGCGCGTGGTCATCTCATAAAGAATCCGGGCCAGAGGCGTCGAGATGGAACATCGACCATTCAGTGAAGTGATCGTCGAGCGCGGCTCAGAGTCGAGCCCGATCTTTTTCAACTTGCGGCGCACCCTGGCGCATGTGCCGTTCACGATCGTCGACCGCATCGAACCGCCCGGCGGAGCCGGAACCGTGCGAAGCACTGCTTTTGGCGCGGCAAAAAAAACACTCTATCTCGTTCGGCATAAAGGAGATTTCCTCAAAAAGTGTCCCGGCAGCGAAGGCCAAGTGTGCTGCAATTATTTTGTTATTAACTTCGCCAGCAATTGCCCGATGGATTGCAGTTATTGCTATCTGCAGGAGTATTTAGCCGACAACTCCGCGCTCCAGGTGTTCAGCAATGTGAGTGATTTGATCGGCGAAACCGAGCGCACACTGGCACGCCACCGCGGCGTGTTCTTTCGCATCGGTACCGGGGAAATCACCGATAGCCTCGCGCTCGAGCCCTATACCGGCATGGTCGCCGAGCTGATTCCCTATTTCGCTGAGCAGCCCAACGTGTTGCTCGAGCTCAAAACCAAGAGCGACCGTATCGAGAGCCTGCTCGATCTCGACCCCAAGGGCCGGGTTGTCGTGGCATGGTCGATGAATCCCCAGCGGGTGATCGACCTGGACGAGCATGGCACGGCTTCTCTCGATGCCCGTCTTGCCGCCGCGCGGCGCTGCCAAGAGGCGGGCTACCGCTTGGGCTTTCATTTTGATCCCATGATCGAATATCCGGGTTGGGAATCCGATTATCGATCGATGCTGGAGCAGGTTTTTGCGAGCATCGATTGGCGTAAGCTCTCCTGGCTCAGTCTTGGCGTGCTACGCCAGACGCCGGGCCTCAAGCGCGCGATGCGCGAGAGATTTCCACGGTCCGAGCTATTGACCGGCGAGCAAGTGCTTTGTCCGGACGGAAAGATGCGCTATTTCCAACCGCTCCGCGTCGAGATGTACCGCAAGATGGTGCGCTGGATTCGCCGGGCGGCGCCGACGGTGAAAGTCTATCTTTGCATGGAGTCGCGCGACGTCTGGGAGCAGGTTTTCGGCTTCGCTCCAGCTTGCGAGAAAGATCTCGGCAATCAGATGGCGCCAGGCGTCCAGGTGTCGCACCATGCTTGACAAGGATAGCGCCATTGGCGTTTTCGATTCGGGTATC
>JAICHC010000711.1 GCA_025922795.1 Candidatus Binatia bacterium
CTTACTAAGGAGTTCGTTAGTTAGTAGACCTACTGGGACGAAGGGGCGAGTCGTGGAAAGCGCAGGCAGCAGGATTCAAATGACGTTTTCGCTCCCACGGCCAAAAATATGCCCTCGGGGCGAGGCTCGGGTGGGGGCCGATGACCTACAGACGCTTTGCCTGGGTTTGGAACGAGTCGTCCCTTCGTGTCCAACCAACCCTATTTGTCTGGATACTTATGAACTCCTTAATAGTAAGAAAGGCCGCATGAAATTCTGCGTTCAACTCAATCCCCAAGTCTCGATCCAAAAACCCGGTGCATCGTTGATGCCGACCCTGATCGAGCAGGTTCGCATCGCCGATGCGGTCGGCTTCGACGCGTTCTCGATGGGAGATCACTACAACATTCCCGGCTTGCAGCGGCTCAATCAAGTCCCGGCGCTCGCGCGGTTGTGCGCCGAAGCTGAACGCTGCGCCGTGGGCACTGCGGTGCTGCTCCTCGGCTTGCGCCATCCGGTGACCGTGGCCAGCGAGCTGGCGAGCCTCGATGTTCTAAACGGGGGAAAATCTTTTGCCGCCTTCGGTTTGGGCTATCGCGACGAAGAACTCAAAGCCTTCAATCTGACGAAGAAGCAGCGCTTTCAGCGCTTCACCGAGGGGGTTGAGATCATCAAGAGACTGTGGACCGAGGATCACGTCAGCTTCAGCGGTGAGTCATTCACGATCACGGATGTCAGCGTAGATCCCAAGCCGCTGCAAAAACCCCGTCCGTCGATCTGGCTTGCGGCCAATACCGACGTGGCGGTAGAGCGCGCCGCCCGACTCGGCGACGGTTGGATGATCGGCCCGCACTCGGCCATCGATGAGCTAGAGGGGCAGGTCGAGCTATGCCGCCGCGCGTGGATCGGCGCGAATAAAACCGGAGCACCCGGATTGCCGATCATTCGCGAAACCTTTGTCGCCAAAAGCAGGGAAGAGGCGATAGAAAAAGCGCGTCCCTGTTTGGAGCAGTTGTATCGCGGGCTGTACATCAAGTGGAAACAAAACGAGGCCATGAACGATCCGAGTGAGCTTCGCTGGGCGTTCGATAAGTTGGCCAAGGGCCGTTTCATTCTTGGGTCGCCGGCGGAGTGTATCGACCAAATCCATCAGTACGAGGAGCGCCTGAAAGTCTCGTATATGCTGCCCCGCTTCGATTGGACGCCCGGCTTGCCTCAAGAGGAAATTCTCGCTTCAATGCGGCTGTTCGGCGAGAAGGTGATCCAAAAACTATAGGCTCAAAGAGAATAGGAGGATCGTAATGAAACGAATTGTAATTGCGCTTGCGGTGATGTTGTTCTTATTCGGAACGGCGCCATCCAAAAGCTCGGCAAAAATCATCGTCGGTCTTTCTTCGGTAAACGTCGCTTTCTTGCCCGTCTACGTGACCGAAGCGAAGGGTTTTTTCAAACAGGAGGGGCTGGACGTGCTGCTGGTCCTGTTCAACGCCGGCGCGACCAATTTACAGGCGCTCATCGGCGGCGACGTGCATATTATGGGCAGCGCTTTTGTCGAAACCATCGGCGGGCGCGCCGCGGGCGTCGATATCAAGAATTTTTGGGGCGTCTCCAATATCATGCCGTTCCAGCTTTACTCACAGCCGGATTTCAAGTCGATGAAGCAAGCCAAAGGCAAACGGTTCGCGATCAGCCGATTCGGGTCGTTAACCGATTTTCTCACCCGCGCAACTTTGCGCCACTTCAACGTCGACGAAAAGGAAGTGACGATCCTACAAATCGGCAGCACGCCGGCGCGCTTCGCGGCTTTATCGGCAAAGGGCGTGGATGCTTCCCTGGTTTGGTTCCCGGTGACCGAGATCGCCAAAACGCAAGGATACAACAAGCTACTCGACCTCAAAGAAGTCTTTCCCGAATGGCCCTATGAAACGTTTGCGGCGAAAGAATCCTACCTCGCTAAGGAAAAGGACCAGGTGGTCAAGTTCCTGCGCGCTTTCCAACGGGGCGTCAAATATACCCGTGAAAATAAAGATGAGGCGGTGCAGGTCATGAGGAAATACGTCAAGATCGATCCCGCCTACGCGCCGGCGGGTTACGACGAATACCGCGACTCGTTTCCGCTCAACGGTCAGATCGCCGAAAAAGCGATTCCGGTCGTGATCGAAGAGGAATTTCGCACGGGTAGAATCAAAAAGAAGCTAACTCTTGAAGACATGATTGACCGCTCGTTCATCAAGATGTTAGGTGGGAAATAAATCCGGGGAGGACGCCAGGATAACCGATCTGGATTCTCATTTGCGTGAAGGCTACTTGATGGACGAAGTTTACTGAGACGCCAATTTCAGCGAGAAACGGTCGAGACCTCATTTTAAGCGCCGGCGGAGAGCAAAACGTTCTTCGACCGGCGTTTTTATTTGCCCGCGCAACGCAGCGTCGTTGGCGGTCACATTCGTCCTTGTCAGAGCCGATCCGGTTGTACTAGTGTAGTGTCTCACGCTGTTGGTACTTTATCCGGTGTATAACCACCACGAAGTGATTCATGAGCTTACGCTCGCCCACAGAGGATGAAAATGGCGGGATTTCCCTTGGAACGGTTTTCCCGCAATTCGTCATTCCCGCGCACGCGGGAATCCAGGTTTGTTCTCCGCCTCCAATTAGCCTGCATACCCGCTTTCGCGGGTATGACGGAAGCGGTCGCTTAGCCTATTCCGGTTCTTCATTGATAGGTCATCCACGCAGCGTTTTTTCAAAGGAGATCCTGACGCGGCAGAGTCGC
>JAICHC010000712.1 GCA_025922795.1 Candidatus Binatia bacterium
GATCCTCGAGGGTGATGGCGTTGGCCTCGCCCGTGATCTCCGTGCGGCGATCGTCGCCGAACTTCTTCTGGACTTCCTTGAGCTCCTTGATGATCAGCTTCCGCAGCACTTGGTCCGATCCCAGGATTTCGAGGTACCCGGCAATTCTTATCTGGATCTCGGCCAACTCGTCGATGATCTTCTGCCGCTCCATGCCGGTCAGGCGCTGCAACTGCAATTCGATGATGGCCTGCGCCTGCCGCTCGGTGAAGTCGAAGCTCGTCATCAACGCCGTGCGCGCTTCCGCCGGACTCCCGGCAGCCCGAATCAGCTTGATCACTTCGTCGATATGATCCAGCGCCTTTTGGAAGCCGAGCAACAAGTGCTCGCGGTCCCGCGCTTTGCGCAGCAGGAAGTTGGTGCGCCGGCGAACGACGTCGATGCGATGGTCGGCAAACAGGTTGAGATAGTCGAGCAGGCCCAGCTCGCGAGGCTGGCCGCCGACGATCGCCAGCATGATCATGCCGAAGCCCTGCTGCATCTGGGTCTGTTTGTAGAGATTGTTGAGCACGATCTCGGGCTCTTCGCCGCGCTTGAGCTCGAATACAATCCGCATCCCCTGCCGGTCGCTTTCGTCCCGGATGTCGGAGATGCCTTCGATCTTCTTGTCGTTGACGAGGGCGGCCGCGTGCTCGATCAGCCGCGACTTGTTGACCTGATAAGGGATCTCCGTGACGATGATCGCCTTGCGGTCTTTGCCGAACGTCTCGATATCGGCGCGCGCACGCACTGTCAGGTGCCCGCGGCCGTTCTTATAAGCATTGAGGAAGCCGTCGGTGCCGCAGATGATGCCGCCGGTGGGAAAGTCGGGACCCTTGACGACTTCCAAAACCTTTTGCAGCGTTGTCTTTGGATTCTGCAGCACCATCACCGCCGCTTCGATCATCTCGTTGAGATTGTGCGGCGGAATGTTGGTCGCCATGCCGACGGCGATGCCGTTGGCGCCGTTGATAAACAGATTGGGCGCCGCGCCGGGCAGGCACTCGGGCTCTTGCGTCGTTTCGTCGTAGTTGGGGCGAAAGTCGACGGTGTCTTGTTCCAGCTCGTTGAGAATCACCTCGGCCAGCGCCGTGAGCCGCGCCTCGGTGTATCGCATCGCCGCCGGCGGATCGCCATCCACCGAACCGAAGTTACCTTGCCCATCGACCAGCGGATAGCGCATCGAAAACGGCTGCGCCATGCGAACCAGCGTGTCGTAGATCGAAGCATCGCCGTGCGGGTGATAGTTGCCCATCACTTCGCCGACGATCTTGGCGCACTTGCGGTAGCCGCGGTTCGACCGCAAGCCGGCCTCGAGCATGCCGTAGAGGATGCGTCGCTGAACGGGTTTAAGACCGTCGCGCACGTCCGGCAAAGCCCGCCCGATGATCACGCTCATCGCGTAGTCGAGATAGGATTTCTTCATCTCGACTTCGATATCGATCGGCACTAAATTCTGCGGCGCGCCATTGCCCCCGAGCGGGAGTTGGGTAGGATTTTGCGGTGGTTGCTCTGCCAAAAGAGTGTCCTCGCGGGAAGAAGATAACCTCTTATTCTAGCGCAGCTTAGGGGGTGAATGCAGGGAGGCTGGGCTATCCATTGTCAAGCCAGCCTGACGGGCCGTTATCAGGACATGGTTGACACTTTTCACGGCGGTCGCGGGGTGCTCGGCCCAGGGGGGCCTTTTACCATATTGAAGCCTCCTCTGATATGTACTACTATATTAATAGCGGATATCAATATGCCATCACATATCAAAAAGAGCCGCCAGAACGGATTGCCGGTCGAGATGCGCCGTGTCCTGCTGGCCAGCCGAAAGGCACGCGATTGGAGTCAGCTTGAACTGGGGCGGCGGGTGGGATTGCCTCAGGTCCACATCTCCGGCATTGAGACCGGCAAGGTGGCGCCACGCTTCAACACTTTGCTCGACCTGGTGCGGGTACTCGACCATGACCTGCTGCTGGTTCCGCGGCCGCTGGTGCCGGCCGTCCAGGCCCTGATTCGCGATTATCGTCAGCCGGACCGCGGGGAACCGGATGAAGGTGAGCGCCCGCTTTATGCCGGCGATGACGATGAGCGGGGGCTCGATGCGTCCTGAGCTGCAGAGTGTCAGATCACTGGCTGTGTATTTGCACGGACGCCGGATCGGGGTCATCAACCGGTTGGCGGGGGACCGGCATCTGTTTGCCTTCGAGCAGGACTATGTGGACGATTCGAACCGTGCGACCCTGAGCCTTTCCTACAAGGGTCAGGCTGGCGGGTTGGTGACGGCCGTCCGGCCGGTGAGCCGGCGTTTACCGGCGTTTTTTTCCAACCTGCTGCCGGAGGGACACCTGCGGACCTATCTGGCGGAGAAGGCGGATGTGAATCCGGAGCGCGAGTTCTTCCTGATGGCCGTGCTGGGCGCCGACGTTGCCGGGGCGGTGACGGTGAAACCGCTGGATGAAGGCAAACGCGCCGACGGCGGCAGCAATCGTGGCGGCGACAACGATGATCATCACAACGATGAGCACGACGATGACGAGGTCCGGCAGGCGGGCGTGATGCGCTTTTCACTCGCCGGGGTGCAGCTGAAATTCTCCGCTGTCATGGAGTCCTCCGGCGGTCTCACGATACCGGCTCACGGGGTGGGCGGGTCGTGGATCGTAAAGCTTCCTTCCACGCAGTTTGACACTGTTCCCGAGAACGAATACGTAATGCTTGAACTGGCTCGCGCCGTGGGCATCGCGGTACC
>JAICHC010000713.1 GCA_025922795.1 Candidatus Binatia bacterium
AGAGAACCGCACGAATTTGCTTCATGCGCTCCGCAGCAAAAAAATCGACTGATCGCCTTTCACACCATCGCCGACAGCAAGCGGGAAGTCGGTCAAAGCAGATAGAATTGCCCGGAGGAAAAATGCGAATGTCGAGAGTTGTGTTGGCGGCTTGTGCCGTATTGCTGTTGCTGGCAAAGGCGCACGCTCAATCGGACTGGAAGAAGGAATGGGAAAAAACCATCGAGGCGGCGAAGAAGGAAGGCCAATTGAACGTCTACATCGGCGGCTGGGAAGCCGTTCTAGAATCGGGCGCGTTTCAAAAAGCCTATCCCGAAATCAAGGTGACCTCGGTCGGCGGACGCGCCGGCGAGATCGCCAAGCGCATTCTCGCCGAGCGCCGCGCGGGAAAGTTCATTGCCGACGTGAGCAGCGAAGGCCTCGGCTCGAACTACCGGTCGCTGCACTTGGCCAAGAGCTTCGATCCGATCAAGCCCGCGCTCTTGCTGCCGGAGGTGACGGATGAATCGCTCTGGTATCAGGGCAAGCACCGTTACGTCGACCCCGAAGGGCAATTCGTCTTCCGTTACGTCGGCACGCCGCAGCAAGGAAACATCGCTTACAACACCAAACTCGTAAACCCGAAGGAGATTCGTTCGATCTGGGACCTCGTCGACGCCAGATGGAAAGGCAAAATCATCGCGCGCGACGTGCGCGTCCCCGGGCCTGGGAGCGCTCCGATGCGTTTTTTCTATCACCACCCGGCGATCGGCCCGACTTTCATCAAGAAGCTGTTCGGCGAGATGGACGTGACGCTCTTCCGCGACTTCCGCCAGAGCGTCGACTGGCTCGCGACCGGCAAAGCGAGCCTGTGCTTTTTCTGCGCGGACGCGGAGAAGGCGAAACTTCAGGGGCTGCCGGTCGACGAGTTCGTGAATTTCAAGGAAGGCGCGCCGCTCGTGACGCAATACGGCACGCTTGCGCTCTTGAACCGCGCGCCCCACGCGAATGCGGCGAAGGTTTTCATCAACTGGTTTCTCTCGCGCGACGGCCAGATCGCGCTGCAAAGATCTTTAGCTCGGGCTGGCGTTGAAACGGCCGATTCATTGCGCATCGATATTCCGAAAAACGACGTCAAGCCGGAGAACCGCCGCGCCGCGGGAGTCGACTATCTCGACATCGATAGCCGGATCGAATGGACGGACGTGAAGCCGGTGCTGGCAATTTTCGAAGAGGCGCTCGCGAATGCGGAAAAACAAAAAAAGTAATTAAACCTATGATTGAATCCTCGTGTGCTTCGGATCCTTCGTCAACGTGTGGCACCACTCAACGATTGCTAGGGCTCTCCGAAGCATCTCGTCGCGTTGTCCCAGAGCATTTTTCGCATGATCTCATCGCCCAGAGATTTCCACGCCAGTACCTTGTCGGTGGACTCCGGAAAGCGGGATTCGGCGTGGGGGTAATCGGACGAATACATTAGCAAGCCGTCGCCGAGAAAGTCGGTGACCATTCTGGCCATCTTCTCGCCTTCGTGGATCACGAGACTGGCGAAGAAGCGCCCGCTGGTCATGTATTCGCTGGGTTTATGAGCCAGATTCGCGGGCAGGGCGTAAGAAATATACGTGCTTTGATCGTCCATGCGCGCGCCCCAGAACGGAAGCCAACCAAAGCCGGACTCGAGGATGCAGTAGCGAATATTCGGGTAGCGATCCATGATACCGGCGCCGAAGAATGCCGTCATCGCTCTCATCGCGCCCCACGGGTGCGAGGCGGTCCGCCCGATAAACGGGTTGTCCCAGAGATCGCGGTACCCGGGATAGCCTTGAGTAAAACTGTGATGCGCTATACAGAGTCCCCCCTCGTTGGCGGCGGCCCAGATCGGCTCCAGGTCCGGGTGGTCGATGGGAACGCCTTCATCCAAGTGCGGATAGATCCCCGCGGCCCATGGCGCGCGCGACCATGTTTTGATTTCTTCCACTGATACGTCAATCGCTTTATTGCTCACCACGATGAGAGATTTGAGCCGATGTGGATACTTAAGGCAAAAATCGTTCGTAAAGCGGTGATTCGCGCGAATAAATCCAATCTCAATCTCAACGTCGTCCGAAGCCGGAGGCGTTCCAGGAAGCATGAGCTGAACATCTACTCCTTCTTCATCCATATCTCGAATGCGCGCTTCGACATTGTCATCGGAGCCGCCCGGTGTCGGAAAGCGGCTACCCATAAATTTCGGGTAATGCCGCTCAACCTGTTCCCTCGGACCCGCTTCGCCTAAAATCCGCAGTTTCTCACGCCAGCCGGATCTTTTCGTAAACTGATAGCGGTGACGATATGGCGGTTCCAAAATCTCGCCGGCCCAGCCTACACGAAACGGAACTTTACAGTTCTCCCACTCTGGCAGCCGTTCACGCATATTGGCATCGAAATAGGGCTCCAGGGTTTCCGCATTTGGACTGAGGTGCGTATCCGAATCAAAAATCTTAAAACCTTGGCGCATGTGTGCTTCCTCCTTGCGCGCAAAGCAGCGACTTTTACGCTATCCATAACACAACCATCGGCCTCGCAACAGCGAGCAAAATTGCGGTTATTAAGGAGTCCATAATTAAGTAACTAACAAAGCGACCGAGGCCGAGCCCTGGAGATTGCGGGCATAGGACGGAGAAGGTTATTTTTCAGGCCCAGGTGCAGGTTATTGTCACCACGGAGAGGACGGGGCGGTGGCCCATCAAGGCACAAAACCATTGACCGCGATCGGAAGGGCTTGGC
>JAICHC010000714.1 GCA_025922795.1 Candidatus Binatia bacterium
GCTCACGCAGAGTGGTGCGCCACTTTCCTTCCAGTTTATCGATCTGCTCGGCGCTCAGCCCCTGCTCGGGATACCAGCGCTTGAAACCGTAATCTCTGGCTGGATTGCCGTATTCGTATTGTTCGAGAACCTTTTGTCCGCCGGCGCCCAAAATGAAGTCGGCCAAGAGCAGAGCGGCGTGCGGATGCGGCGCGTTTGCTGAAACCGCCGTTGACCCGGAGTTGGACGGCACCACGTCCATCGGACGCCATTCGATCGGCGCGCCGGTTTTTAAAGAGACCTCGACGTGGTTTCGAAAAGTGGTTGGCGACACGCCGACTTCGCCCGAGATCACCATGTCGAGCAGCGCCCGGCCGGAAACGTTGTGCATCGCTGGATTCTGGGCACGGAGTTTTTTGACGAACTCCTCTCCCTTGAATTTGAGCAGCGCGCCGATCACCGTGACCCCGGTGTCGCTGCCCGCAAAAGCGATCTTGTCCTTAAGCTCGGGACGCAAAAGGTCTTGGTAATTTTTCGGCGCCAGGTTCGCGGCGATCAGGTTCTTGTTGTAGGCGAGACCAATATGCGACTCCCGATCGATGGACCAGAACACCAGTCCCTTGGGCGCTTTCTCTTTGACGTGTTCGGGGTATTGTGCCTGGGTCGGAAAATAATACGGAACCAGCATCTGGTTCTCTTTTAGAAGCTTCAGCAAGGGAATGGTCGTTTCAAAAGTGTCGGCGATGTAGCGCTTCGACTGGGCTTCGGCAGTCACTCTTGCGCTCAATTCCTGGCGGGTGGCCCGATAGGACTCGACTTTGACGCCGGGATATTTAGCTTCGAACGCGGCGGCCAGTTGCTTGTAAGACCCGCCGGCCAGCGAAGTATACCAGGTGATTTTGCCTTCGGCTTTGGCGCCCGCATAGAGAATTTTTTCACGGTCCGGTTTATTGTAGGCCGCCAATTGCGCGAGCGGCATCGGTTTGGCGCTCTGAGCCGCCGCGAGGGCGGTGATGCCGAGCGCGAGTAAGAGTGTGGTCAACCAAAGTTTCATCAAAGTGTCCTCCGTTGGATCGATCAGATATTTATCAATAGCCCGTCTCGACGAGTTGGTGATAGAAGAGCTTATAAAATTGTCGCAGGCGTTCGGGACGCTTGTAGTGGGCAAACTCCTGCGGCACTTTGAATTCCTTTTCGATCTGTTCCAAAGTTTTGCCAGCTTGAGCCATCTTGGCTACTTCGTCGCGCATGACGACGAAGTAGCGCTTTTGTTCTTCTAAATCCTTTACGCCACGGCCAATATGCACAGGGCCGTGGCCGGGAATATAGGTTTCGACGGCGAGGCTGCGCGCCATGATGTTATCCAAAGCTTTGATCCAACCGGCGACATTGGAGAAAAATACTCCTGCGGACTCGCCTTGGCCCGGATGGATTTCGGTGTCCAGCAAATCGCCCATCAGTATGACCCGCTTTTGCGGAATATAAACGGTCAAGTCGCCGGTGCTGTGAGCCCGGCCCTCGGGCCTGATCTGGAAGGTCAGGCCGCCAAAGTAAAGCGTCATCGGACCGTCGATGCCGATCGTCGGCGTGAGCGGTTCCCCCTTTTTGTACGCCGCGTAACGCGCCTCGGTGGAATTCTTGCGCTGGAGAAATTCCTCGCGTTCCTGCATTTGCAGGTCATGCACTTGGTTTTTGGTCGCGATCCAGACCGGCGCGTCCTCGCGAAAATGCCAAGCGCCGGAGGCGTGGTCGCCGGCGCTGTGCGACGTAATCAGATACTTGACCTTCTTATCCGTAGTCTTGCGAATGAACGCCAGGGTTTGATCGGCGTTGTCGATGTGAAAGTCCAAGACCACGACGCCGTCGTCAGTGAAAATGACGGTGGAGTTGCCTGAGCCGCGCGAGTGCTCCAGCATGTAAACACCGTCGGTGACTTTCACGGGGGTCATTCGGACCGGCGCCGAGGCACCGGTGGTCAGGGACCAAATTAGCGCCAACACTGCTGCAAAGTACGTCCTCATAATCCTACTCCTTAATAGAGAGATGTAGCATTGCTGAAAAAACCCGGTTGAAGTGTTGGAGTATTGGAAGGGGTGGGCTTGCAGTCCATTACTCCACCACTCCATGACTCCAAATCATTTTGCGGGTTTTAGCCCTCTGCCAGCATGCCGAGCGACTTGGCCATTTCCATGGTCCGGCGCGCGCGCTCGACAATCGGCCGGTCGATGAGTTGGCCGCCCAAAGCGATGGAGCCGTCGCCGCGGGCGTTGGCTTCCTCGAAGGCCTGCAATACTTTTTGACAGTACTCGATTTCCTCGGGGGTCGGGCTAAACACCGTATTGATGGCATCCACCTGGGAGGGATGGATGCACGACATGCCGGAGAAACCGAGTTGACGGGACTGTTTGGCAAACCCAAGAAGACCGTCGCTGTCGTTCAAATCGACCCAAACGCCGTCCACCGCCTGCACGTGAGCGGAGGCTGCGGCAACGACGATCGCCGAGCGGGCGTAAATCAGATCGCGCGCTTCGCCTTCGCGCACCGCGGGCAGGCCGATCTCACGGCCGTAATCTTCCGCGCCGAAAATAATGCCGACGTTTCTCGATGATGCCGCGGCGATGGCTGGGGCGTTCAGTAATCCTTTCGGGCTCTCGATGGCGACCAGCAGCTTGACGCCGCCCTTTTCCATCTTCATTTTGGGTTCGCGATCATTGAGAATCGCGTCGACTTTGCGCACCTCGTCAGGAGTATCGACTTTGGGGCAGA
>JAICHC010000715.1 GCA_025922795.1 Candidatus Binatia bacterium
AACGGTATTGGTGTAAACCGCCAGAACGTTTACTTTGCAGTGATCCAATCGATACGGCCCAAGGATACGGCTGATCGCGCGCTTGGCGACGCGGGGGCCGTTGTCGGCGTAGGCGCCGGTGTCGAGCAGAACATCCGCTTCCCGTGCCACCAAGGTGCCGTCGCGTTTGACTCCGGTCCTGATACGAATGCGCGCCGAGTGGCGCCGCGTCGTCAGCATCGACTCGGTTATGCTCTGGGTCAGCCGTACCGGCCGGCCGCCGGTTTTGCGCGCGATGGCGACCGCCAAGGGTTCGATCTTGAAATACGACTTGCTGCCGTAGGCGCCGCCGACGTAGGGCACGATCACTTCGACTCTGGCGTGGGGCAAATGAAACATATGCGCCAGCTCCGAGCGCACGAGAAACGGATGGGCGGACGAGCTCCACAGGGTGATTCCGGCCGAATTGAACCGCCCTATCGCCGTGTGCGGCTCCATGGCGTATTGACAGACCATCGGGAATTCGAACGTCTCGTCGATGATCTCTTCAGCCTGGGCGAAAGCGGTTTCCGGGTCGCCTTTGATGAAGTTTTCCCGGTGGCAAATATTGCCGCCGAAGTTCTCGCCGACGCCGGCGACATCGTGGAATTCACCCGTGCTGGCGAATCGATCATGTAGCCGCGGCGCGCCTTCCGTTAGAGCGGCGTCCATATCGGGCACGCACGGCAGCTCACGGTAGCGAATTTCGATTAACGGTAGCGCTTCTTCGGCTGCTAGGACATTCTCGGCGGCGACTACCGCCACCGGCTCACCAACAAAGCGCACCCGCTCGATTGCCACCACCGCGCGATCACGCAGGCAGTTGCCGTAATACGGGTCGATATCCGTGAGATCGTCGCGGGTGAGAATCGCCGTGACTCCCGGCAACGCCTCGGCTTTGCTGATATCGATGGTTTCGATTATGGCGTGCGGGAATGGACTGCGCAGCACTTTCGCTTCGAGCATCCCGGGCCAATTCAAGTCCCCGGTAAACTTGGCTTCCCCGGTGACCTTTTCGATCCCATCAACGCGCGGAGCGGAAACACCGACCGTCATGAGAGATCGGTCCCTGCCTTCACGTCCAAAGTCCCGAGCACGAGAAAGTTTGTCATCGCGACCGAACGTGAGAGATCTATGAAAGATTCCTCCTGTGGCGGCAACTAGATCACCGACTGTTCCGGGAGAATGGTCTTCAACACCCGCAGATAATTGCCGCCGAGAATCAACTTGATCTCCTCATCCTTATACCCGTGTCGCTGCAGGCCGTCGATCAAATTCGGCAGGTCTTCGATTTCCTCGAAGCCTTTGATCAGCGGATCTTTGTGCAGCGGATGGTGGCGGTCCTTTAAGGTGCGCGGGCCATCGTATTTGACGAAATCCATGCCGAGCGCAAGATGCTCGATGCCGACGAGATTGATCATGTAGTCCATGTGCTTGAGCATGTCTTCGATTGCGACCTCGCCTTTGGCGACGCGCTCCGGCAGCGCTAGAATACCGACGAGGCCGCCTTGATTGGCGATCGCTTTAATCTGATCGTCGGCGAGGTTGCGCGGATTGTCGAGCATGCCACAAGCATTGGCGTGGCTCACCAGCAGCGGCGCGGTTGCGACCTCGAGAGTTTGGAAAAATCCTTGCCGATTCATGTGCGACAGATCGACGATCATCCCAAGACGGTTGGCTTCTTTGATGACCTCGACGCCGAAGTTGGTCAGTCCGCCGCCGGTACGGTTTTCCCACACTCCGTCGCCCAGCTCGTTTCGAAAATTCCACACGGGTTGCAGCGAGCGCAGACCGAGGCGGTAAAAATTCCGCAGATTATGGAGGCTGCCGCGCAGCGGCATGCAGCCTTCGAAATGGAGCAGGAACTTGACCGTCCCCGGTTCCACTTTGTCCGGCAGGTCGCCGCGCGTCTTGATCATTTGAATCATGCCTTCGGAACGCGGCGCTTCCTGGAGAAACTGATCGATCTGATCGAGCGCGGTTTCGAGATAACGCCCGGTGTTCTGGGAATGTGAATAAGAATCACCGCTGATCGCGTACACGGTCATGTTGATGCCGTCGCGGATTAATCGCGGCGCGACCCCGTCGCGAATCGGCGAGGTTTCCCCGATCGAGGTGCGATAAAGCTGTTCATAGACGTCCCGATGTCCCTCCACCACCACGCTCGTCATCACCAGTTCTTTTGCATCCATAATGCGCCGCGACCTTTCTTGAAGGAACGAAAGTATTGCGCTACTAATACCGACTAAACCTGATTCAAGCAAGTCAAACATTTCCTTGTTGAATGCAGTGAAATCCTCCTGGCTTATTGCGCTTTCGGCTCTGGCACTGGTGGCTCAGATGAGCGCCTGCAAGTCGCCGCCGCAGAGCCGTAGCGCGAGCCATTTTCGGGTCAATTTGGGCACCGAGCCGCCCAGTTTGGATTGGTCACTCGCCACCGATCACGTTTCGTTCAACGTGGTTTCGAACCTGATGGTCGGCCTCACCGAGTTCGATAAAGATTTAAAACCGGCGCCGGTGATCGCCAAGTCCTGGGAGATCCTCGACGGCGGCAACCGAATCGTTTTTCACCTGCGCGACGATGTGCTGTGGACCGATGGGGAAAAAGTCCGGGCGCAGGATTTCGAATACTCATGGAAGCGCCTGCTCAACCCGAAAACCGCCTCACAGTACGCCTATATCTTGTTCGACGTCGCCAACGCGCAAGAATATAACGAGGGCAAG
>JAICHC010000716.1 GCA_025922795.1 Candidatus Binatia bacterium
CCCAGCCGTGCAACACTCCAATCACATCGGATTGATGTCGCTGGACAAACGCACGGGCTACCTCATTCGCTGTTTCGTGGGTTATGCTCATGCCCAACGCTTTACACCAACCAATTCATTCTGTCATTTTGGTTGCGGCTCTGCCGCGCTGGGTGCTTCGTGGTAAGATGTCCGTTGCGATTTAGGTTGCGGCTCTGCCACGATAGGCTCTCTGTGCTTCATTCTCCGGATTACTCATCCAGCCACATCAGTTTTGCGGGATTGTCTTTCAGCATGATTTTGACTTCGTCCGGCTTGATGCCGAAACCGAGCAAAGCGCGGATAAACACACGCATGCCGTCGACCGCGTCCATGTGCAGCACTTGGCCGAAGTCGCTGCCGATAATGCAGCGGTCCGGGCCGATTTCCTTGATCGTGCGAATGGTCTCCATCGGGTCGGCCACGGGTTGATAAAGGCTCGGAATCATCGGCTGGCAGTAGGTGCCGACGTAGACGCCGAGATCGCGCAGCTGTTTCATCTCGTCGAGCAGTAATTTGTTCAATTCCAGAAGTGGGTGATCGAGAGTTGCGCGACAGCCGATTTCCTTGGCGAGCTGCGCCAGCGGCAGCAGCTCCTGGAAGTCGGTGTGGCCGAAGCCGATACCGACTTTTTTCTCGGCGGCCATTTCCATGATCTGTTTTACTTCGGGCAATACTTTGCCGTCGTCGCTGCACAGACTTACGCCTTCGTGGTCCGGGTGGCCGGCGCTGCGCCAGAAACCATACGAAGTAAAAGTCGGGAACCAGATCATTTTGAAGTTGGGATATTGCAGACCGACGCGGACGTATTCGGGGCGCATACCGAAGCACATGCCGACGCCGCCGTAAACTTCGACCCGGTGGGTTAACTCGCCGCGCGCGATCATGTCATCGATATGGCGTTGGGTTAAATACGCCGAAGTCGCGCTGATGTTCCAATGATCTTTAAAGGCGATCGCGCGCATGCCGCACTTGGATGCCTCGATGGCGATCTGGATCATGTCCTGAGAGCGATGAACGAAATCGGGAAAGGCGTGGATGTGACAATCGATGCCGCCCTGGAGTAACTCGTTTTCGATGCCCGGATAGATCTTCAGCATCTCCGGGTTGTCTTTCAGCATCTGATAAAAATAATCCTTGGCGTTAAGCTCGCGCACCCGCGCGACGGACAACGTCCGGCCCACCATCAACTCTTCGGCTGCTTTGGCATCCGCAGCAAAATCACACATGGAAAATCTCCCTTCGTCGATTTTGTCTCGGGTCTAGAGTCCCCTGTCTCGAGTTCGGATCTAAACGCTAGATGCGAGACTCAAGACCCTAGACTATTTCAAGAATTCCCCCACGCTTCGAGAAACCGCCGGGCGTCCTCAACGACGGGCTCGGTCACCGGCACGTAGGGAATGACCAGGCGTGTCACGCCGGCTTCCTCGAAGGCTTGCATCCGGTCTTTGATCTCGCGCACGTCACTTGCGGGAACCACCGGCAGTTTGTCCATATATTCGTCGGTCAGAGCGCCCATGGCCGCCTTGAAGCCGCCTTTTTGAAACGCCTCATGGATCGCATTGACTTCTTTTTCAAAGCCCATACCGCGCAGCATGTCGCTATAGTGATCGGCGATGTTATAGAACGTCAGCACCTGGCGCAGTTTTGCCCGCGCTAGATTCTTGTCCGGATTGAGCGACACGCGTGATTTCGCGATGATCTCGATCTTACCCGGATCGCGGCCGGCTTCGATGGCGCCCTCGCGTACGCGCGCGGCGATTTCTTTAACCTTTGCCGGTGTCGCCATGTTGATGAACACGCCGTCGGAAATCTTGCCGACTAATTTGGTCATCTGCGGTCCGAGACCGGCAAGGTAGATCGGCAAGTTCGGATAGCTCGGCTTCCAAGATAGCTGGAAGCGCTTGCCGGTAGGGTAGATCTCCCCCTCGTATTCAACGCGCTCACCGGCCGCCACTTTGCGCACGACGTCGATATATTCGCGCGCTCTTTTCAAAGGCCGGTCGAACACGCCGCCATGCCAGCCCGCGATCGCTTTGTTGGCGACGCCGAGGCCGAGCAGCAACCGGCCGCCCGATAGGTCCTGCAAGGTCGCCGATTGAATACCCAAGGTCACCGGGCTGCGGCCGTAGATGTGGTAGATCGCCGTGCCGAGCTTGATGTTTTTAGTCCGGCTCGCCACGGCCGAGAGCATGACCATGGGATCGGTGCTGTTGGACTCGCCTTTCCAAAAAGCGCCGAAGCCAACTTGCTCGGCCAGAACAATGAGGCCCGGCACCTCGGCAGCCGGATAGTGCGCCGCCGAATTGATTTCAACGTCATAGATCATCTTTGCTCACCTCTGCTCGTTGAACCTTTGATCGCGTGAACCTTGAACGCCGAAAACCTTCGGTAACCTAGCCAGCGGTCCGATCTATGTCAAATCGCAATGCGGCATCCGGCTCGACGATGGACTTACTTAAGGAGTTCGTTAGACGTACTGGGACGAAGGGGCGAGTCGTGGAAAGCGCAGGCATCAGGACTCAAAGGACCCTTTCGCACCCACGCCCAAAATTAAGCACTCCGGGCGTGGATCCGAACGCACAAACGCTTTGCCTGGGCTTGGAACGACTCGTCCCTTCGTTTCCAACAAACCCCGTTGTCGAGATACTTATGAACTCCTTAATAGAACCGAGGTTGTTGTTTTTTCCGTGAGCGCGTCAAG
>JAICHC010000717.1 GCA_025922795.1 Candidatus Binatia bacterium
GAGGCTCCCATCACTCCGACAACCGGCCTTCTCAAGTATAATTCTCCTCAGACGGGCGGTTTCGGTTAGATCACCTTTTCTTGCTTCAATGACTGAATGACATCCGCGCCGTGACCGAGCTCGCGCAAAATCGCTTCGCTGTCCTCACCCAGGGCGGGTATACGATCATAGCGCGCCGCGCTCGCAGACATCTTGAGCGCGTTGCCGATCACAGGCACTTTTCCTACCGGAGATTCCGCTTCACGAATCAGTCTGCGCGCCGCCACCTGCGGATGCGCGAGCACTTGCGCGACGCCACGCACAATGCCGTGCGGCAATTCAGCCTTTTTCAACAGTTTGAGCCAATGCTTATGATCTTTTTCGATAAAAATATCTTCGATCGTCTGTTCCAACAAGCCGCGATTTTTTCGCCGTCCTTCGACGGTACCGAAGCGTGAGTCTTCGAGGAACTCCGGCTTGTTGATGACTTTACGGCAGAAAATTTCCCAATCCGAGGCGCTGGCAACAGCCAGATTCACGTACTCTCCGTCGCGGGCGAGATACGGCCCGTACGGAGTTACGTAATGATGTCGCATACCGACCCGCGCAGGCTCTTCACCGGCGTGCCAGTAATGGTGTGGAAAGTAGCCGAGCCAAGAAACGATCGAATCGAGCATCGAAACGTCGATCAGCTGGCCTTGACCGGTTTTCTCCCGTTGATAAAGCGCGAGCAGAATTCCGATAGCGGCGTACATCCCCGATGCGATGTCGGCGATGGCGATCCCGGCGCGTGCCGGTTTGTCCGGATAGCCGGTCGTGGCAATGATGCCGCCCTCGCCTTGAATCAGCAGATCGTAGGCCTTGACATCTCGGTACGGCCCGTCTTGGCCGTAGCCGGACAACGAACAGTAGATCAGTCGCGGATTGAGTTCGCTCAATTTTTCGTAACCAAGTCCCAGGCGCGCGGCCACCCCGGGCGCGTAGTTCTCGAAAAAAATATCCGACTTCGTCGCCAGCTCCTGAAGCAGCTTACGCCCCTTCTCCTTCTTCACGTCGACCGTCAAGCTACGTTTGTTGCGATTGAGCCAGACGTAACCGGAGGAGAGCCCCTTCACCACCGAATCCCAGGAACGAATGACGTCGCCGACGCCGGGACGCTCGACTTTGATGACCTCGGCGCCCATGTCGGCCAGCAAACAAGTTGCAAATGGCCCCGAGAGCACCTGCTCAAAGGCCAGAATCTTGATTCCATCCAACGCACGCGAAGGCTTCGAATTGCTTGCCACACTCACCTCTGATCTCGATTCCAACGATTTGAACGGCTTGAGCTGTTTGAACAATTTGAACGAAACTATTTCTTCTCTTCTTTGATTTCAGGAAATAAGTCAGTTTTCGGCGCGTGCCCTTTCTTCCACACCATCACACTGCGCGCGTAGTCGATGACCACTTTGCCGTCCTGTTGAATACCGCGCGTGCGCACTTTGATAATGCCCCACTGCGGCTTGGACTTCGACTCGCGCTTTTCCAGGACTTCCGATTCCGAGTACAGCGTGTCGCCGGCAAAAAGCGGATTAGGCAGCTTGATCTCGTCCCAACCGAGCGCAAAACCATTCTCGCTCACGTCAGCCACACCCATGCCGGCGACGATGGCAAGGGTGAGCGCGCTGTTAATCAAGCATTTGCCGAATTCCGTGCGCTTGCCGTATTCGTTGTTAAAATGAATCTGATTCGTGTTATTGGTCAACAACGTGAACCAGATATTGTCTGCTTCAGTGACGGTGCGACCCAAACGGCAGCGGTAGACATCGCCGATTTCGAAATCTTCGAAGAAGCGCCCTTCCCAGCCCGGTTTAACCGCCATGGATTTTCTCCTCTTTTGGCGCTGAATACATTACGTTATAGTCCGACGGAGCGCTCAAGTCCTCAGGCTGCTCAAAAAGACTTAGAGGCGAGGCGCGTTGGAAGGTTAAGGCTAAGGCTGAGATTGAGCTAAACCTTACCTAAACCTCAACCTGGCTTGATAGCGAGCGAACGCACCCTACGGCCATGCTCAGGGATGATCGCCCTATGGGTTTTTTCAGCAGCCTGATACGGGCTAATTATAGGAGGAAGTCATGGATTTCAACCTGACTGCCGAGCAACAGCAGATCCGCGACGAGATCAGAAAAGTTTGTCGGGAGTTTCCCGATGCGTACTGGCGTGAGATCGATGCCAAAAGAGAGTATCCCGATGCTTTCGTGCGCAAGCTCTCGGAGCTCGGATGGCTGGCCGCGTTGATTCCGGAAGAATACGGCGGCACCGGCCTTGGTATTACCGAAGCAAGTATCATTCTCGAGGAAATCAATCACTCGGGCGGCGTCGCCACGGCATGCCACGCGCAGATGTATACCATGGGCACCTTGCTGCGACACGGTAATGAAGAGCAGAAGCAACGCTACCTGCCGAGGATCGCGACCGGCGAGCTGCGCCTCCAAGCCTTCGGCGTCACCGAGCCCAACGCCGGCTCCGAAAGCACGCGCATTCAGACGACGGCGAAGCGTCAGGGCGACAAGTATCTCATCAACGGCGAAAAGATTTTCATCTCCCGCGTCCGGCAATCCGATCTCATGCTTTTGCTCGCGCGCACCACCCCCTACGATGAGCTGCAGGACAAGACCCGCGGCTTATCTGTCTTCATCGTCGATCTGCGTGAAGCTAAAGGAAAACTTGAGGTCAAGCCGCTCGATCTCATGATTAATCATC
>JAICHC010000718.1 GCA_025922795.1 Candidatus Binatia bacterium
GAAAACGCAATCAATATGCCACTAGCGAAGTAAAACAGTTTGTCACCAAAAGACATACAATTTGACACAGAGATGCTTACGCAGCATCTTCGTCAACAGCGACGCATCGGCCAGAACTGGCGTATTTATTTTTTCGATTAAGGAAAGTAGAAGGTCGTTCAACCTGCTCTCACTGCCCGTGACAAATCGGCCACACTCGGCTGATTCGACAGATCTGGCATTGTGTCGCCGCGCATCTCATTTTTCTTCGCTATTTAATAATCGAAGCGCAAAACATATGTCTTGAGTATTGGACATGAACGTTGCTGTTTCAGGACGAAGCCGCAGCGAAGCCGTAATTCCGAGCAAGACTTAAAAAACTCTTGGCACTGAAAGCGGCAATCGATAGCGAAATCGATTCCGACCGACTTCTTTTTGCTGACGCAGTTCGGCGCGGGATTACGAATTACTCGGCCGAGCACGCCGTCTGTTCCATCCGTGAAACAACAAATTGGGTCGGCATCGCCGCAAGTGCGACATCGCGACGTCTCATGCATTTTAGACCGGATGACGGATCAGAGTTTTTTCTAACTCGAGAAGATCCAACAGCATGATTGCGGAACAATAATTTTTCACAGCAATATTTCACAGGCGCCGGCGACTGAACCTTCATGATCAAAATGGTTGAATGCCGCGGAGAAGGGTATTGCTTTTGCTCCTTCTTCGATTACTTGATTTTAGGACTTGTAGGCCGCAGATCACGAGCACTCACCCTATGCCGTTGCTCTTGCGAGAAAGTTAGATTCGACGACATTCGATGGAAAGGAAAGGACGTCGATGAACCGTAAATTTGATTCGCCGGTATCGTTATGACCCTGACCCATATCCGGACAAGAGGTGTTTTGAGGGGGAAGTGAATACCGAATGGAAGATCTATTTGCGCAGCGGCGGCGCTATCTCTCCACGTGGTATGACTGCAAGCTCAAACAGATCGACAATGTGGTGGAACGAATCACCCACCCGGATAAAGCCGCCGGGGAGCAGCGGAAACCATTTGCTACGAGTGATAGGAGCGAGCAGGTTATCGAGGTCGACGGTTCTTATTCTTCAATGGCCGCTTTGATGAAATAGTTACTGGTTGTATTGACAACCGTTTCTCTTTCCTCCTTCCTCACCTTTAGCAGCGAGCCGGAGCAGCCCACGACCGTTCCGCGGTGGATCGTTTCACTGCCACCGTCAGGATAGCCGATAACCACGGTCACGATTTGACCAACCGATAGCAATGCTCCGCTGTTGCCGATTGGTTCTTTTTTTCTTGTCGCCATAAAGTACTCTCCTTTCCTCCAACACATCGTATCGTATCTGCCAGCCTCTTCGCTGAGGCCACCGCCGCCCCGTATTGGGACAGCCATCCGCCCGTCTGTGCCGCAAACGCCATCACGCTGAAAAACACGCGACTTGCAATTGGCGAGCCTTCCGTTTGATCCAAACGGGCAGCCGGTCCAAAACCTCTAAGTGCCGCCGAAAACGCTCTGTTGGTGTTGCGGCGACTTTCCCTGATGTTGCAGCTCGTTTTTATCGGCCGAAGCAGCGTTGTGCTGGCGCGCGTCGGCGTGGCATATCGGTTGCGTCCTGTTTTTTATATCAAGAATACTGATCTTATTTCATCTGCAAAAGAAAGCGAGGAGGACAAGTCATGGAACTACGCGAGATTATGACTCGCAACCCAGAAGTGATCAGCGGCGATGCATCGTTAAAAGAAGCTGCCACCAAAATGAAAAATCTCGACGTTGGACTGATTCCGGTTTGTGATGGCGATCGTCTGCAAGGAATGCTGACCGATCGCGACATCACGATTCGAGCGACGGCCGATGGTCGCGATCCGAGTCGAACCAAGGTAACGGAGGTGATGTCGACCGACGTGGCCTATTGCTTGGAAGATCAGGAAGTCGCCGAGGCGGTAAGCCTGATGGAAGCCCGCCAGATCCGGCGCTTGCCGATCCTGAGCCAGGACAAGCGTTTGGTCGGTATCGTCAGCTTGGGAGATATCGCGGTCCATGCGGGCGATCGCGATTTGGCCGGCGAAACTCTGCAAGAAATTTCAGAACCGGCTCAACCCAAGCGGTAGCGAGCAAAAGGCGGTTCTTGTCCGCAATCGCGTGGCGGGCTTACTCCCGCTTCGGCCACTGCTGTCTTTGTGACATCCAGAAACGGCCGATCATGTCTATCGAAGTCGGCTACGCATTATCGAGCGAGGAGCATTCGCCGCGCGACCTAGTGCACTACGCAAAACGCGCCGAGGAAACCGGCTTCAGCTTTGAGTTGATTTCGGATCACTATCATCCGTGGATTGAGTGCCAGGGCCAGAGCTCGTTCGTCTGGAGTGTCATCGGTGCCGTTGCGCAAGTGACCGAGCGGATTTTCAGTAGGCACCGAAGTGACCTGTCCGATCTTGCGTATTCATCCGGCGATTATCGCGCAAGCCGCGGCCACCGCCGCGAGCATGATGGAAGGGCGTTTTTTTTCTCGCGGTGGCATGAACAACTATGAAGGCAAATACTTTTCCATCGAGCAGGCGCAAGTCTTCACTTTGCCCAAGCAGCCTCCGCCGATCATGGTCGCCGCTGCGGCCGCGCGCTCGGCAGAATTCGCCGGTTCGATCGGCGAGGGTTTGATCAGCACCGCGCCAAAGGAAAATCTCGTCAAAAAATTCCGCGCATCCGGCGGCGGCAAGGAAAA
>JAICHC010000719.1 GCA_025922795.1 Candidatus Binatia bacterium
AAAGGAGCAGGCGCTGACCGGCTTGCCGTCAATCAGCAATGCACACGCGCCGCAAACTTGAATATCGCAGCCAAGCTTGGCACCGGTGAGGCCGAACTGCTCGCGCACCAGATCCAAAAGCGTCGTGCGCGCCTCGACTTCGGCGCGGCGCTCGACGCCGTTTACTTTGAGGGAAATCGTACGTTTCATTGTCGTATAGCAATTCAGGGATGTCGCTATTACCAATTGAGCGCCTAATGTTTTCCCCTCATGAAGAAAACGCCTTTTGATAGGCCGCCTTCAATGCGCGCCGTACCAGAGTTCCGACAATCGCCCGTTTATATTGTTCTGAGCCGCGCAGATCGGCGGACGGGCTGCATTCTCGTGACGCCATCGCGCCTGCTTCCGCGATGAGCGCCGCCGTGAGTTTCTTTCCTAGAACCAACGCTTCGGCCTTGACTGCGCGCACCGGCGTCGGGCCGACACAGCCGAGCACGATGCGCGCGGCTTGAACGACTTCTTCGTCCAACCTAAGCCGCACCGCCACACCGGCTGACGGTTTGTCGACAACGGAGCTGCTGGAGAAGCGGATGTACTCGATGCCGGTTTTCCCGGGCAGCGGCGGGATCACGATCTGTGTGATGATCTCGTCTTCCGCCAAACTGGTTGTGTAGAAATCAATGAACAGCTCTTCGACCGCAAGCGTGCGTTGCCCTGTCGTGCCCGCGATTCTTAGCTTGCCGTCCAGCGAAATAAATATTTGCGCCAAATCCGTCAGCGGTTCGCCCGACGCTAGATTACCGCCGACAGTCCCCATACTGCGGACGCGGATATTAGCAACTTCGTTTTCCGCTTCACAGAGAACCGGTAGTTTCTCCCTAACGAGTGCGGAGGTTTCGAGTTCGCGATGCGTGACCAACGCTCCGATCATCAGGCCCTCTTTGGCATCGAACTTGAGAACTTTAAGTTCCGGAATCTTTTTAATATTGACCAATGCTTTGGGCTGATAAAGCCCCTGCTTCATAAGAATGGTGAGATGCGAGCCGCCGGCGAAGACTTTGGCTTCGCCGGCGTGTTGCTTGAGTAACGCGCACGCTTCAGCAACCGAAGTCGGCTCCAAATAATCGAAGTTTCTCACGTGACGTAAACCAACTTAGAGATGTCTCCCGCCATGTCGCAAAGGCGCCAAGTTAAGAAAGATAAGTTTCCGGCCTTGGCGTTCTTTGCGCCTTTGGCGAGTAATCTTCTCTCCGAGCTCTAAATATATTTCACCTTATCGACCCCGGGAATCTCGACCTTTTCGAAACGCCAATGCTCTTTCATCGGCGCGGTGGCGTCGATCCCCAAACCCGCCGTCACCCGCGCCTCGGGGCATGACGGATCCAATGTAGAGCACGCAATATTCGGGATAATGATGGCGTCCTTGTCGGCTTGGAACCGCGTCGCCATCGCCCAGTCCACCTGCATCGGATCGAAAGGATCGATATCTTCGTCGACGACGATCACTTGCTTGAGGCCGATGCCCATGGAAAGAAGCGCCAAGATAACGTTGCGTGCTTCGTTCTCCGCGCGCTTTTTGATCGAAACTACGACGTGATGGCGGAATGTCCCGCCGGGAGTCATGTTAACGCCGCGCACTTCCGGCACCACCTTTTTCACTTCGCGATACACCACCGCGGCGTTGCCGTATTCGATCAAGGTGTGATTCTCCGTCACTGGCATGCCCGTAAGCGCGGTCTGCCAGATCGGATTATTGCGCATGGTGATCGCCGTGACTTTGAGCACCGGCGCCTGCTTGGCTTCGCTATAGCAGCCGGGATATTCACCGTAGGGACCATCGGCAACGCGCTCGCCGGGGATCGTCACGCCTTCGATGACCACTTCGGCAAAAGCCGGTACCTCGACGTCAATAGTTTCGCATCTGGTTAACTTCACCGCGGCGCCGCGCAATCCTCCGGCAACGTGAAACTCATCAATGCCGAACGGCACTCGCGCTTGTGAGCCGACGACAATGGCCGGATCGACACCGACGGCCGTCGCCACTTCCAAACCTTTTTTCTTCTCTTCCGCCATCAAGATCATACGGCCCAAATGATGATCCGCAGGCGCCCATAGCGACAGCCGGTCCTTGCCGAGAACCAACATCCGATGGATGGACAGATTGCGAATGCCGGTGTCGGGGTTTTTGCCGACTTGTACGCCGATCGTGACGTAAGGGCCGCAGTCTTTGCTCGCGTGGGTGACGATCGGCAGCTTGGACAGATCGACTTGATCGCCGGTCCACTTGATCTCTTTGCACGGCGCCTGCGCAATGATTTCCGGTGGAATGCGCTTGTCTTCCAAGGTCAAGTAGCGCTCGAGCATTTGCTCCTGCGGTACACCGAGGCCGAGCGCCACCAGCTTGCGCGTGGCGTACAGCCCGCCGAGAACGCGCCAGCCGGCATACCCTTTGACGTTCTCGAAGAGCAGCGCCGGTCCTTGGACGTCGGATGTCTTGCGCATGCCTGCGGCAATTTCATATTTGACATCAACTTCATCCTTGACACGTAACAATTCTTTCTGGCTTTCAAGGTGAGTGAGAAAGCCTCTGAGATCTTCAAACATGGCGTTTCCTTTAAAGACAGTTGGAGTACTGGAGTATTGGAATGATGGAGTGCTGGTGTTGAATTCCGGACCCACCGCTCCAATACTCCACCACTCCACTACTCCAGTCTTTTATCAACCATCGCGCCGTTAG
>JAICHC010000720.1 GCA_025922795.1 Candidatus Binatia bacterium
AAGGCGTGGGCCCGCTGATGGCCCCTTTCTTCCTCGCCTACGGCCTGGTGCGCGGTGCATATATCGGCACAGACGCGTTGGCGACCGTTTTCATGCAAGTTTCCAAACTTGCCGTACTCGGTGGAGCGAACATCGTCGACAATAAAATCCTTGTATCGGGTCTGGTTCTTGTGCCATTCATGATCGCCGGCGCGCTTGCGGGCAAAAAAGTCGTGGACCATATTTCCGAGTCGCTTTTCGTCCTCAACATCGATAAAAACCTGCTGTTTTCCGGGGTGAGCTTTTTTTTCGCGAGATAGAATGCTAACGAAGATACTTCGACCCAATCACTCAATGTCCAAAATTTACCTCTCTAAGTTTATGAATTTCGGAGAGTGGTAGTAACTATGCAGCTTGAGGCGGTCATCTTCGATTTCTACGGGACCCTGGTGGACGATTTCGCGTCGTCTGTGGGTCCGGCGAATATGGAATTTGTCAAAGCGCTTGCCGTTCCATCCGAACCTTTCATGAAGCTCTGGAGACAAACCACCGAGATGCGAATCACCGGCGCGTTTCAGACGGTCGAAGCAAGCATCGAACATGTCTGTAGTCTCTTGGGCGCACCGTTGACCGCGGAGCAATTGGTCCGTGCGGTGGAAGTCCGATTACAGCTGATACGGCGGACTTTAAGTCCAAAACAGGATGCTCTAGATACGCTCGCGAGGCTGAAAAACCGAGGCTGTAGAATCGGTCTGCTCAGCAATTGCTCCATCGAAATCCCGATTCTATGGCCCGAGACACAGTTCGCCGGGCTGTTCGATTCCGCCGTTTTCTCCAGCCGGGAACGTCTCAAGAAACCGGACCCGCGCATCTACTCTCTTGCATGCGAACGCCTCGGCGTCGCGCCTAAAGAATGCCTTTACATAGCCGATGGAGAAAATTACGAGCTCACGGCCGCAACTAAACTCGGCTTACACGCCGTGCTGATTCGCAACTCCGCACAAGACATTAGCCGTGAATTGCACCGAGAAGCTAGAGAATGGCAGGGGGAAGCTATTGCCGGATTGGCTGAGGCTTTGGATCTAGTAAACCGATAAGCGCCGCGCCAAATATGAAAAAGAATCATGTAATCAGTTTCGACTCGAAGCAGCGTATCCTCGACAAGGCAAAAAACTATATTGAATCCGTCGATTCATTTCTTGCCGATGGACATCCCGCTGTTTCTCTGCTGCTGAGAGCCATGAAGCATGCGGACCGGGAGTTCAAACATGAAATCATGCTGGTTCTCGGCTCCTTTGCCAAGGAGGAAGTCGTTTGGCCTCTGTACGATATGTTGACCGATCCTTCAGAAATTGAGGAGATCCGGATGATGCCGCCATACAGGTGAGCGTTATCGGTGAGCTTTTAAAAGAGCCTCAGCCCTTGATTGACAAGCTGCTCGAAGAAATCGAAAGCACGGATGCTGAACGGAGACTTCATGCAACCTTCGCGATCGGCTGGCGGGGAAATTTTCAGGCAGCGACTTCGCTTATAGGGCGGCTTTATGACCCCGACCCGCAAGTTCAGGAAACAGCCATCAATGCGCTGTGCAATCTCAGGGACGACAGAATCCTGGACCTGCTGGTAGATCGCCTTGAGCACGGCCCATCAGCGCAGAAACGAAGCATCCTGTTTAACCTGTGGCGATTTGATTCCAAGGAACAAAAAGTCAGGGATATTTATCTCAAATGCCTGGAAAACGACGACCCGGACATTCGCTTTCAAGCGCTTGTCTGTCTAAGGCCTGTCACAGAAGTTCGGGAGCATTTGGAAGCCTACCGGAAATGCCTCAAGGACAACGACGGTCGAATCCGAGAATTGGCGCTAAAACGACTGGCCGAAGAGGGCGGAGCAAGCGTTCTGGAGTCGGTAAGAGCAGACGTTGAGCGTCTTCTCGACGACCCGGACATGAAAATTAAAAAGGCGGCGTTGAATATTCTAAAAAAGTAGATGGTAAAATAGCCAGGGCATTGGAGAAGCGTTGATGCGGGATGTCTTGGATTGGGCGGTCCGGACGCCGCGCGTTGAGAAGATCGAACTCTTTGTGCGTTCAACCAATCGAGTCGCGATCCGTCTGTATCGCAGCTTGGGATTCCCCGAAGAAGGCCGCGCTGAGAAAGCGCGTGCGCCTGCCGGATGGAACTTTCGTGGATGATATAGCGATGGCATGGTTTCCGGACCGAAAGTCAGATGAATGAGGGCGATCACTGTCCGTAGTCGGTGATACGACGACTCTTATCTGGTTGCGCCTGCTCTGTAGTTCCTCTGATGTTCTTGCACTTTGTGCCATTTGGCAGTACAATTAATGCCAAAGAGCAATGAAAGGGAGACCCATGTTGTCTACCGAATCATTAGTCGAAGCGCTTGGGGGGCGCAAGGTCTTAAAAGGCCGGATCGCGACCTTGGATCAGTTGAGGGAGGCCGCAAAATCAGGACTGCCCTATGCCTCCCTGGAAGCGGTTATTGTCAAACTCCGCCTCGGTCGAGAGGAGGCTACGGCGGTCCTTCATTTGCCGCAACGAACTATTGCCCGACGCAAAAAGGAGCAGAGACTTCAGGCCGATGAATCCGACCGGGTATTACGGCTGGCCCGAATCGGCGCCCAGGCATCAGCGACTCTGGGAAACGAGGAAAAAGCAGCTCGGTGGCTCCGCAGGCCCAACCGCGCCTTGGGGAATCGCACGCCTCTTGAA